>JAADGJ010000119.1 GCA_013152435.1 Chloroflexota bacterium
GACATCCCCGTATTCTGCCTCCAAAACGGGGTGCGAAACGAGGAGCTGGCCGCGGAGCACTTCCCGCGCGTGTACGGGGTGATGGTCCGTGTGGGAGGCGTCTACCTGACCGATGGCGAGGTGATCGCCCGCCGCGACCCGCCGGGGTGGCTCATCATCGGACGATACCCCTCCGGCATCGATGAGATCGCGGAGCGCGTGGCCCTGAGCCTGCGATCGGCCGGGTTCTTCACGATGCTCACCCCCGACGTCATGCCCTACAAATGGGGCAAGCTCATGGGCAACCTGGCCAACGCGATCGGCGCCATCACCAACGCACACAGCCCCACGAACCAGCAGATCGCCGAGGCGGCGCGAGCGGAGGCCCGAGAGCTCCTGGCCCAGGCGGGCATCCGCTGGATCCCCCATGAGGAGCTGGAGCGAGAGTGGCCGGAGATCACTCTGCCCCCGCGCCATCGGCTGGACGTCGAGGCGCAGAGCTCGACCTGGCAGAGCCTGGCCCGACGTCAGGGCTCCGTCGAGACCGACTTTCTGAACGGCGAGATCGTGCGCCTGGCGAAGCGCCTGGGGCGCCAGGCCCCCATCAACGAGGCGCTTCTACGCATCACCCAGGAGATGGCGGCCCACCAGGAACCGCCGGGCAAGTACAGTCCCGACGAGCTCCGCTCGCTCCTGGGGCTAGAGGGGGATCCGGAGGGATCAAGACCGTGGAAAGCCTGACCGTCACCACTCACACCCGAGAGGAGCTTCTGGATATCACCGAGGATGTCCAGGACGTCCTCAGCCGCAGCGACGTTCGCGAGGGGATCTGCTACCTCTTCATCCCCCACACCACCGCGGGGATCACGTTGAACGAGAACTGGGATCCGGACGTACGGGGCGATATCCTGATCTCGCTGGCCGATATGGTGCCGCCCAATCCCCGACATCGCCACGCGGAGGGGAACTCGCCCGCCCACGTGAAAGCCAGCCTATGCGGGTCCAGCGCCGTCGTCTTCATCCGCGATGGCCGCCTCCAGCTGGGCTCCTGGCAGGGCATCTATCTGGCCGAGTTCGATGGTCCTCGCCGCCGTCAGGTGTGGATACAGATCATCCCGGCGTAGCCCACCGTCACACAACCCGCGGCCGATCCCGGCACCTGTTGCTGGTCCTTTACGATCTGCATGCTCCGGATTCCTGGCGGGGCACCGAAGAGGCCCCACAGAGCGCGTCTGAGAAATGCCGTTGCCTCTGCTATGGGGAGGCCCGGAGGGGCTCCGCCCCACCGGAAAAAGCCTTTCTCCCACCTTCGACCTGCCCGGCCTCGGCCCAAACCCCTACGGAAAGGGCCGAGAAAGGCAGGTGCAGGCCGGAAAAGTGGGATTTCCGTGGAGGGGATCTCCCCTCCACACCTCCTCCTGTGGAGCTGGTAGCTGAGGGAGACCCTCAGACACCTTACCGGTAAATTTTCAGATACGCTCTCAGGAGCGCACGAAGGCGGTCCCCCCGCCAGGAGCCATCCTCCGGCCACCGCCAGGGAGATGAGACGATGCCCGAGATCCGCCAGAACATGGCCACAAAGGAATGGGTCATCATCGCGACGGAGCGAGCGCACCGACCTCACGAGTTCACCCAGCAGGAGCGGGAGCTGACGGAATCCCGCCCCGAATGGGATCCCAACTGCCCGTTCTGTCCGGGGAACGAAGAACCCGAACCTATGGAACAGATGCGCATCCCGGCAGAGGGCCCCTGGCAGCTGCGCGTCGTGCTGAACAAGTACCCCGCGCTCAGCCTGGAAGGCGAGCGCGTGCGAAGCTTCGACGGGATCTATCGCAGGCTGACGGGCGTGGGCCGCCATGAGGTGCTCATCGAAACTCCCCGACACAACACCTGCCCCGCGCTGGAAAGCCCCGAGGAGGTCGCCCGCACCATCTGGGCGTTTCAGGCGCGCGGCCTGGACTTCGCCCAGGACCCTCGCATCGAGCACATCGTCTATTTCAAGAATCATGGCCCCCGGGCAGGCACCTCACTGGCCCACCCGCACACGCAGATCGTCGGCCTGCCCATGGTGCCCTACTACATCCGTTGCCGCGCCGAGGAGGCCCGCCGCTACTTCGACGACACCGGCAACTGCGTCTTCTGCGAGATCTGGCGGGAGGAGCTGGACGCGGGCGAGCGCATCATCACCCAGAACGAGCACTTCATCGCCTTCATCCCGTATGCGGCCTTCTCGCCATTCCACACCTGGATCTTCCCCCGACGCCATAATCCCAATTTCCTCGACGCCACCGGGGAGGAGGTCGAGGCGCTGGGGCATATCCTGCGCGATGTGTTGCGACGGCTCTACATCGGGCTGCACGATCCCGACTACAACTACGTGATCCGATCGGCTCCGTTGTACGACATCGGCCGGGAGTACCTGCACTGGTACGTCACGATCATCCCCCGGGTAACCCAGACGGCCGGCTTTGAGATGGGGAGCGGCATGTTCATCAACACCGCCCTGCCCGAGGAGAGCGCTGCCTTCCTGCGCGAGGTGGATCCCGAGGGCGCCACCGCTGTGCAGGACCGCCAGAGATCCTGAGAATGTGTCTGCAAAACACACCACGAAGCCATAAAGACACCAAGAAGAGCATAAAAAGGAATATATCGAGGCTGCTTTTTACACTCGTGGGCTCTCCATAGTGCACTTCCGCCTTCTCTATCTTAGTGCCTTAGTGGTTCCCATCGTACTTTTCAGGCACACTCTGAAGGCGCATCTGAACAGGCGTCCGAGGGCCTCCCTCAGCTACATGTCCCGCAGGGGAGGCGTGGAGGGGATCCCCCTCCAGCGGCGATGTGGAAACCGTCGCGGGTAGAGCATGGGGGCTCCACCCGATCGGAGGAATGCATCATTTGCCTGTTGATCGAACAAATGTACAATATGGGAAAGAAAGCGGGACATCATCCGATCCTCTATCCCCGATCATCACAGGGAGGCGCAGGACCATGCAAAAAACCCTAGGCGTCGTCACGGATGGCGCGTTCAACGCAACGCTCACGGTGCGATTGAACCCAGGGGTGTCCACAGAGGGGTTGCGCATCGGCGATTTCGTCATCATCGAGGGGAGGGATCATCTCTTCTTCAGCACCATCGCCGATATCCAGCTGCGCGCCACGAACAATGGCGTCCTCAGCCAGCCTCCCGGGGGCACCTCCTCCTTCATCGCCCGGGCGCTGACCGGCACGACGACCTACGCGGCCGTCCAGGTCAAACCCATGCTCATGATCGACAAGCCCAAAGAGGGCGAGTTCGTCGACACCACGGTCCGTCCGCAGCCGGTCCGCACCATCCCCATGCACTTCGCCATCTTGCGTGAGGCCGGGGAGTCAGACTTCCGCGACGTGTTCGGCGAGGACCACGGCCGCTTCTTCGCCATGGGCTACCCGCTCACCATGGACATCCCCGTCTGCCTGGATCTACGCCGATTGATGGAGCGCTCCAACGGCGTGTTCGGCCAGTCCGGCACGGGGAAGTCCTTCCTGGTGCGATTGCTCCTGTGCGGCATCATCGACCGCAGGGTGGGCGTCAACCTGATCTTCGACATGCACGATGAGTACGCGTTCGGCAAGCAATCGGAGGATGGCCAGTGGGTGCGCGGCCTCAAGGACCTGTTCGGGAGCCGCGTGCTCGTCTACTCGCTGGACGACCGGGCCGCCCGCCGCCAGGGCCGTCAGGTGGACGTCGTCCTCCGGATCGGGCTGAACCAGATCGAGCCCGAGGATGTGCTGCTCCTGGCGGAGGAGCTGAACCTCCGCGGCACGGCGGAGGCCACCATCGGCCTGCTGGAGGATCGCTACGGAAGCGAGTGGTTCCCCAGGCTGCTGGAGATGTCGCCGGAGGATCTGAACGGCTTCTGCGAGGAGAGCGGCGCGCACCCGGCCTCGCTGGCCGCGCTGCAACGCCAGCTCCGGCTGATCGGGCGCCGCCCCTACATCGTGCCCGAGGCGCAGTACGCGGCCATCGACGATATGGTGAACGCGCTGGATCGCCAGCGACACGTGATCCTGCACTTCGGCCCCAACAGCACCGTGCTCGACCACATGCTGGTGGCCAACATCGTCACGCGCCGGGTCCGCCACCTCTACCAGCAGAAGGTGGAGCGCTACGAGGAATCCCGCAACGAGGCCGATCGCCCCCATCCCCTCATGATCACCATCGAGGAGGCGCACAAGTTCCTCAACCCGGCCATCGCCCGCCAGACGATCTTCGGCACCATCGCCCGGGAACTGCGCAAGTATTATGTCACGTTGATGGTGGTGGATCAGCGGCCGTCGGGCATCGACGCCGAGGTGCTCTCCCAGCTGGGGACCCGGATCACGGGCAAGCTGACCGAGGAACGCGACATCGACGCCGTGCTCACCGGCGTCGGCAACCGGTCCGTCCTGCGCGGCGCGCTGGAGAGCCTGGACACCCGGCAGCAGATCCTGATGATGGGGCACGCGGTCCCCATGCCCATCGTCCTGCGCACCCGGCGGTACGACGAGGAGTTCTATCGGTCGCTGGGGGTGGAGGCGGAGCCGGAAGACCCGGTCGCACGGGCGGCCGCCGCCCGGTCCCGGGTGGAGCAGGACATCGCGGATCTCTTCGGCGAGGAGCAATGATCGCTACGACGCACGTCTCCCCACCACGGCTGTGGGATATCTTCTTCTCTTGGGCCAGCGTGGGAGTCCAATCCTTCGGAGGCGGGGCGTCCACGCTCTACCTGATCCACCGGATGTGCATCGCCCGCGGCTGGTTGAGCGAGGCCGAGTTCGCCCGGGCATGGGCGCTCGTGCGGGTGGCCCCGGGGATCAACCTGATCAAACTGACGATCCTGATCGGCCATCAACTCCGCGGGGCGGCCGGCATCCTGGCGGCGGTGGCAGGGTTGCTGCTTCCCAGCGCCTCCATCACCGTGCTCATGACGGCGGGGTTCGCCGTCGTGCGCGAATGGCCGCTTGTGCGGACGGCATTACGCGGCGTGATGCCCGCGACCGTGGGGTTGAGCCTGGCGCTAGGCGTGGAGATGGCGCGCCCGCTTCTGGGGCACGCCCATCGAGAGGGACGGACCAGCCTCCTGATCCATATGGGGATTTTGATCGGGGCAACTCTGGCGCTGGCCGTGGGGCAGCTATCCCCGATCGTGGTTCTCGTGCTCTCCGGGGCGCTGGGCGCATGGCTGCTCAGAAGCCCATCCGCCCACGTCCCCCCCGCATCGGACCGCACACAACGATGAACCCGGCCGTCTACTTCTGGCTGTTCCTCAAGGCGTCCCTGTTCTCAACCAGTGGGCTGGGAAACCTGCCCATCTTGCACCAGGACCTGCTGGCCCGCGGGTGGGCCACGGAGGCCGATTTCGTTCAGGCCATCGCGGTGGGACGGCTCAGCCCGGGCCCGTCCGGGTTGTGGGCGATCAGCCTGGGTTATCTGACCTACGGGTGGCCGGGAGCCCTCCTCGCGCTGATGGCCATCACGTTGCCCCCTCTGCTGATCCTGGGCGTGGCCGCGCTACATCGCCGATTCGAAGAGAAGCCGGTCGTGCAACACTTCACCCAGGGGCTGGGGATGGGCGTGGTGGGCCTGATCCTGGCCGTCACCTGGACGCTCCTCAACACCACCGTATCCGACTGGCGCGGCCTGGCCATCGTCGCAGGGGCCTTTGGGCTGACGCTCAGTCGGCGCGTCCCGGTGATCGTGCTATTGGGCATAGCCGCCCTGGCCGGTTGGCTCCTGTACGGCCTGCCCGGCTAAGAGCGCGTCTGAGAAATGCCACGGCATTCGCTATGGGGAGGCCCGGAGGGGTTCCGCTCCCCAGCAAAAGCCCTTCTCCCGCCTTCGACCTGCGCGGCCTCGGCCCGGATCCTTCGGGAGGGGCCGAGAAAGGCAGGTACAGGCCGGAAAAGTGGGATCTCCGTGGAGGGGAGACCCCCTCCACACCTCCCCCTGTGGAGCCGGTAGCTGAGGGAGATCCCCAGACACCTTACCGGCAAATTCCCAAACACGCTCTAAGTTATCCCTGTCCCCGCTGCCGAGACTCCAGCATCTCGCGCAGCATGGCGATGTCCTGCTCCAAACGACGCTGGCGCTGCACCAGCGAGAGGAGATATGCAAACGTCAACAGCCAGGCGACAGCGAATGCGCCAGCCAGATATGCCATGGATGATTCCTCCCCTGAGGTACGCTCTCGTGTATGCCCCTGCCAGGCAGCGGGCGATGCATCGCTTCACAGGCCAGGCTCACCGGGCGTCGCCCCAGGAGATCCGGGCAACCGGTGAGCGTAGGGCCGATAGCGCCTAAACCAGCTGCTCCTTCAACTGCTCCACCTCTTCCGCATCCTGCTCCAGCCGCACCCGGTGCGCCAGGAAGGCCGTGTAGACGATGGCGAAGGCGATCATGGAGATGAACATGGCCAGGCGGATACGCGGGCTCAAAGCGAAGGCGCCCTGCCCTCCCGTCTCCCCCCCGCCGATGACCGTCGGGTGGATGGTGCGCCACCAGCGAATGGACATGAAGGTGAGCGGGACGCTGAGGAAGGCGAAGATCCCATACACGGCCGAGAAGCGAGCCCGCCGGGCGGGATCCTCCAGCGCCCCACGGAGCATCAGGTAAGCGATATAGATCAGCCAGACGAGGGCCGCCGTCGTCAGGCGGGGATCCCAGGTCCACCACGTGTTCCACGTCGGCCTCGCCCAAAGCGATCCCGTCATCAGAACCGCCGTCCCGAAGACCACACCCAGCTCCACCGAGGAAACGGCCACCATATCCCAGAAACGCCGTCGGGTGAGAAGGTAGAGGATGCTGGCCAGAAAGGTCACCAGGAAGCCCAGGCCGGAGCCGATGTTCATCCCCATATGGAGATAGAAGATGCGCTGCGCCGTCCGCTCAACCGGCGTGACCAGATTCGCCGCCTCTGGAGCCCAGATCAAGGAGACATAGATCATCACGAGCACGGCCAGAAGGGCGACCACATCCAGCACCATGATCCCGATATCACGCGCTTTCACTCTCTCATCCTCCCCAGGTAGCTGCGAGCAAGAACCGAGGGTCCTCACTCCTCCACGACGTAGTCGAAGGTCATCAAAGCCACAGCTAGAAAGATGACGTCGAACCCGACGAGCAACTGAGCCCAGTTGCGCATCTCACTCAACGGCGTGCCGTCCAGGAAGCCAGCAGTCATGCGCACGCCAGCGATGAGCACGGGGACGACGATGGGGAACAGCAAAATGGGCAACATGACCTCCCGGGCCCGGGTGTTCACCGCCATCGCGGAGAGGAGCGTGCCCACCGCTGAGAACCCCAGCGTGCCCAGGACGATCACCGCCAGGATCCCGGGATGCCACAAAGGCAGGTTGAACAGGATCATGAAGACGGGCAGCACCGCCGCCTCCATGACCACCATGAAGATGACGTTGCCCAGCATCTTCCCGAAGTAGATCGCGCTGCGATCCACGGGGGTCAGGAGAAGCCCCTCCAGACACCCCTTGTCGCTTTCCAGCACAAAGGAGCGATTCAGGCCGAGAACGCCCGAGAAGGCGATGGTGACCCACAGCACACCGGGGGCGACCACCCGCACATTGTCCACCCGCAGGTCGAACGCGAACTGGAAGATCAGGATCGCCAGCAGGGCGAACACGAACATGGAGCTGAAGATGTCCCGGGTCCGAAGCTCACCGACGATGTCCTTCCAGACGATGGCCCACACCTTGCCCAGGTAACCACCTGCCGCGGCCATCCAGCCGACCTCAGCGCTCGCTGGCCGAGAGGGCACCGCCACATCCGTCTTGCCTTCCAGTGGCGTGGTCACAGCGCAACCCCCTCCACCTGCTCATGATAGACATCCCGAAGCTCGTCCGCCGTGATGGCGGCGCGAGGCATATCCAACGTGATACGCCCACCGATGAGCAGCGCCACCCGATCCGCCCACTCCACTCCCCGCTCCAGGTTGTGCGTGGTGAAGATCACCGTGCGCTGCTCCCCGCCCAGCTGACGGATCAGGCGATGTAACATCTCCGCGGCCTGCTGGTCCAGGCCCGTATCCGGCTCGTCCAACAGCAAGACCGGGGGGTCATGCAAGATCGCCCGGGCGATCGCCAGGCGCTGCACCATCCCACGGGAGTACGTGCGCACCGGATCGTGCCGCCGATGCACCAGCCCAACCCGCTCCAGGACGTGCCTGATGCGCCGATCGGCGTCGCCCAAATCATACATCCGGGCGAAGAAGCGCAGATTCTCCTCCCCCGTCAGGCTGTCATACACCAATGGGGCGTGGGAAACCAGCCCGATGTACCGACGCAGCTCGGAGCCAGCGCGGCTGAGCTCGACCCCGCCAATGCATACCTCGCCGGCGGTGGCCTTGCTCAACGTCGCCAGGATGCGAATGAACGTGGTCTTGCCCGCACCGTTGGGCCCGAACAGCGCCAGCGTCTGCCCGGCTGGCATATCCAGATCGATGCCGCGCAGGACCACCTTGCGTCCGAAGGATTTGACCAGCCCCCGCACCTGGATCATCGGCCGGTCCCCTGTACCGTTCATGCCCCGCCCAACTCCTCGATCTCCTGGATCACCTGCAACAGCTGAGCCTTCCGCCGGGCGCGCTCCTGCTGATATACGTCCTCGGCGATATTGCCGGCTTCGTACTCATCGTCCAGGCGAGCGATGAGCATGATCAGACGCTCCCGCTCCGTCTCCAGATCCGAGACATCCTTGCGGCGGCGCTTGCGTCGTGGCCTGGGCGGCCGCGGCGCGGCGGGCTGCTCACGCTGCCGGCCCGGGTAGAAGAAGAGGAGGAACACGCCGGCCAGGATCACCACCACCACGCTCACCACCACCGGCACGGTCAGAGCGGAAGAGGAAGCGCCCGCCCCCTCCCCGCCGAGAGGCAATTTCTTGAAGGAGAGCGTGATCATCTCCCCGGCGGCCAGGTTGCTGCCGACGAAGTTGAGGTACTGCTGCCCGGACATGCCCTGTCGATCCTGAAAGACGACCTGCGGGCTGGACACCTCAACGCCGATATCGCTGATCAACACGTTGAGAAACACCGTCGGGTAGGCCAGGGTGTGCTGCAGATCCAGGCTCTTCTCCTGATAGGGGTAAACATAGCGGATCAGCACCTGGCGAATGGCCTCTCCGGGCGGGACCGGCAGCGTGTCCACCACGCTGCCCTCCACCTCGAAGAACCGCTGCCCCAACGGCCCGGGCTCGACGATCAGCCCATGATAGCCCGAGGGCAATGGGAAACGCAACGTCACCCGGCGGCCGGGCGCGACCTCCTCCCCGCCCACGTAGACCCGATCGCCGTCCATGCTGATGATGTACATTTCCCCCACGATCAGGTTCTGGCCCTCGAAGTCGATGAACCAGTGGGCCCGCTCGATGCGGATGCCGCTGCCGTCCTCCGTGGGCTCGTAAACCGGGACAGGGAGATCCAGCTCCGTCTCGCCCTCGGGGAATCCCTTGATCTCCGAGGCGTAGGGCACCCCCTTGTAATCCAGGGTGACCCGATATACCCAATCGCTGGAGGTGGAAAGCTCCTCGAAGCGGAAGACCCCCTGCTCGTCCGTGACGGACTCGAAGTCCCGTACATCATCGAACGTCTCAGCGTCAAACACGTGGAGCGTCACCGTGATGCCCGCGGGGATCTCACCGGAGGGGGTATTGTTGGACACCGTGCCCGTGATAACACCATCACCGGGCTCGAACGTGGGGGGTTGCATCGGGGCAAAGGAAAAGGAGCGCACATACTCCAGCACCGCCCAGCGCTGCTCCTCACTCAGCGTGTCCGCAAATCCCGGCATCGCATCCTGCCCGGCCGTCACCAGATCGAACCACTCGGCCAGGCTATGGTTCAACATCTCCGGGATGGTCAAGTCAGGCGTATCGGGCGGGGCCTCCGGGCCGTCTCCCTTGCCCGCATCGCCGTGGCACTCCGCACACGAGCTCTGGTAGATCTCCGCTCCCCGCTCCAGCTCCCCTTCCTCTAGGTGCAATGTCCAGGCGTAGGTCACCACATCCCAGATCTCCTGCTCGCTCAGCCGGGAACCCCAGGGCGGCATCATATGCTCCATGCGCCCATCTTTGGCCACCTGGAACCATTGGACCAGGGACGCCTGCCGGGCAACGGCCGCATCTGCGAACTGGACCGGTGGGACCTCCAGCCCCGCCGCGGACGGGCCCTCCCCCAAACCCTGATCCCCATGACAGGTGGCGCAATTCGCCTGGTAGATGATCCGCCCCCGTCGAGCGGAGGGCGGCTCCGGGGGGAGGGTGGAAGGCGACGAGCCTTGAGCCACGACGTCGACCTGCGCCACAACGGCCAGGCCCAACAGGAAGATGACCAGCACCGCCAAAGCCAACAGGGCCCGACGGTATCGCATCCGGACGAATAGATTCAGGTTCATGCGCGACCGCTCTCCAGATTCGACCTGTGGGACATGAAAACGGCCGCCCGTCGCCGCGGGCGACCGTCACGCAATCGCAGACGGGCCAAGGGTCAAGCGGATCATTCCACCGCCTGAACCTTGGTCTCCTCGGGCGCCTCCTCATATCGTGAAGGGCACTTCAGCAGAAGCGTTTTGGCCTCAAACACGCCATCCTCTCGCAGCTTGCCCTCCAGAATCGCCGTGGAGCCCGGACGGGTGAAGTTGTCGGGCATCACGCCGTGGAAGTGAACGGGCAGTGTGTCGCCCGTGCCCGTCTGATCCAAAATCGAGAAGGACAGGGAGAGGTTTGGGGCATCCCAATCCACCGACTCCTGAACGATTTCTCCGCTGATCCGGAGCTGTTTGCCTACCAGCTCCGCCTCGCGGCCGCGGACCTCGTGCACTTCCATATAGTACGCGCCCGTGGTCTGCACCGCATTCACGATCAGGTAAACGATGACGGCGAAGATCACCACTCCGCCGATGATGAACTTCAGTCGCTTGTTAGCCGTCGCCGACCGACCCACGGTTCGGGGAATCGCCGTTGATGAATCCATGCGTCAATCTCCTACGGATGCTACACCACTCTGTTTACTCCAGTAAGGAGGGGTCGCTCCTCCGCCGATTCATTACTTATGAAAGCGATGAGAGTATAACATTTCTCAGAAAGGCTGTCAACGGAATCGACTTACACTTTGCTTTCGTGAGCATTTTATCACATTTCCCTCTATCCACAAGTAGTACCTGGTAGCGATCCAAAATGGCGGGAATCCAGCGAGACGACCCACGACGCCCAGCGCAAGCCCTCAGGGACCGTACGGTTGGAAACGCGCTAGGGCCGCAACAGCCGCCAATACCCCTCCGAGGGTGGCAGGGGCAACCCCTTCATCACTGCATAGAACGGGTCCACCCCGTGAGCGATTGCATCCTCCCACGTGAAGCGATTCTCCGTCTGGCTGGGGTCCAGGACCTGACGCATCAACGGGTACCACTGCTGCCCATCACGGCGCTCGTAGTGCCAGTACTCGACCGCCTTGAAATTCGTACGCCAGTTGAACCCGTCCTCCTCATAGCTCCCGATGCGTCGCCAGCCGTATTCCCGCGCCAACGCGGTGAAGTCCACGAAATACTCGCCGTACAGCCTTCCCGGGAGCCCCCCTCGCCCCCAACCCTCGTTGGCCCTCGCCTCATAACTCAAGTCCCAGGTCCGATCCGTCAGGGGGCGCCCACATGAGCCATCCTGCTCCCTGCAACGAAGATACAACCGCCAAAACGTCTCGCCCCCCATGCTCTCCCGCACCCGCTCCAATACCCGCCGGCCGTCCTCATCGTAGAAATCGAGGAGCAGATCGACCGCCCGCCCCGTCTTGTGCCAGCTCAGATAATCCGAGGCCTCGCTATAGAACGATGGGGACCGCCAGGCCTCGCTGAGCTCGCCCAGGAAATCATACCCCACCTCCTCCCGGACGCGCTCCCGCAGGCGCAAAAAGCTATCCGCCACGCGGCTGGAGAGGGAGGCGGGCCCTCCCTGGACCTCCACCCCCGGCAGCTGGACGAATCGTGCCGCCCCCTCCGCCCCATCGGGTATGGGGGCGTCATCCAGCGCGGCAGCGGCCACCGCCTCGCCTACCGTCAGCGGCGCAGGATGAAAGGCCAATCGCCCCGTCAGCGGCGCCCTCCACACCGGATACAAGGGCAGTCCATCATCGTCGGGTAGCCACAAGAGCCCCTCGCCGTCCGCCCTGCGGTAGATGACGGCCAGACCATCCCCCGCCTCAACCGCCGCCTGCACCCGCGTGAGCCAGGTGCGTCGGCGGGGCCTCGCCCCAGGGTCTCCGAGATCCAGCGACCAGACCTCCCGGCGATCGTCCTCATCTCGGAAGAAGTAGATGGTGCGACCGTCGGCCGACCAGCCCGCCAGCTCCTCATCCGCCTCGTCGTGGGTGATCTGCCGGATCTCCCCGGTCTCTGGATGGAGGAGGAACACGTCCTTGTCGGCGAAGCGCCAGGATGTAAAGGCCAGCCAGCCGCGATAAGGCCCGTCCGGCGCCCAAGCGGGGCCGAAGTCGCCCGCGGGGCTGTCCTCCGTCAGATTGATCCTCTCCCCATCCGTGGAGGAAATCAGCCACACGTCCAGGTCGCCCGCCGCCATGGACTCATAGGCGATCCACCGGCCGTCCGGCGACCACGCGGGCGCGCCATCGTAGGCCGGGTCCGCCGTGACCTGCCGCTCCCGGCCCGTAGCCAGATCCAGCACATAGATGTCCCACTGCCGATCGCGCCGGGCGCTGTAGGCCAGCGATCGGCCGTCCGGCGACCACGCGGGGTCCTGCTCCCGGCCTGGATCCGAGGTGACGCGACGAAGCTCCCCGCTGCTCAGGTCAACGATGTAGATATCCCAGTTTCTGCCCTGTCGAGCGGAAAACGCCAAGGTCCCGGACGCCTCATCCTGAGCGAGCGCCGGGCGCGCGGGCCACAGGCCGGCGAGCAACAGGACGCAGGCGAGGAGCCAGGAGCCAAGCCTCACGGCTGCTCATCCTCCGCCTCGTCCAGGATGCGACGCGCCTGCTCGGCCAGCAGGGCCGGCACCAGCACGCGCACCTCGGCCAGGGCGCCCACGGCCAGGCCGAACACGGGGCCGGCCGCCTCGTAGCGCAGCATCACCGGGATGCCCTCGCTCTCCAGGCGTCCCTTGACCACCTGTGCCTCCATCTCGTTCGCGGCGCGATACACCTCAACCGGAGGCATGGGGACCCGCCGCCCTCCAGTGCGCGTGGCGACATGGGCGATCCCCCGACGCAGCGTCCCTAGCAGACCCAATACCAATGCGCTCATGATCCCTCACTTCGCGACGAGGCGTAAGCCCTCTCAACGGCCGCCGCCAGCCGGGCGTTGGCAGACCGCAAAGCGCTCTCCGCGTCCAGGCCATGCCGCCGCGCCCAATCCACCAACATCATCAGGACTTTCCCCAGCTGCTCCTCCGGGTCAGACGACTCCTCCAATTCCATAAGCGCCTCCCGGATAGCGGGCAGATCGGCCGGCTGCTCGATCCCCACCCGCTCTGAGCGATCCAGGTAAGCCCGGGCCTGGGTCAGGGCGGGCAGGCCCCGAGGCAGGCCGGCCAGCGGGCCGTTGTCGCCCGGCTTCCCCCGACGCTCCGCCTCCTTGATGGCCTCCCAGTTACGGATCACATCTCCCACCCCGCTGATGGCCACATCGCCGAAGACGTGCGGATGGCGTCGCCACAGCTTCGTCACGATCCCCCGGGCCACATCGGTCATGCGAAACTCGCCTTCCTCCGTCGCGATCTGGGTGTGGAAGACGATCTGCATCA
The DNA here is from genome assembly GCA_013152435.1 of Chloroflexota bacterium. Classification (NCBI taxonomy): domain Bacteria; kingdom Bacillati; phylum Chloroflexota; species Chloroflexota bacterium. The sequence goes on from JAADGJ010000119.1 coordinate 13,754, forward strand.
ACAGATCCCCCAGCTCCTCCCGCAGCTCCTCGATGTCCTCGCGATCCAACGCGTCCAGGACCTCGTAGGTCTCCTCCAGCAAGTTGGTGCGCAAACTCGCGTGCGTCTGCTGGCGGTCCCAGGGGCAGCCATCAGGGGCCCGCAGGCGGGCGATCACCTCCAACAGCTCGGTCACAGACCCGCCCGGGGCGACGGGCGGCACATACAACGTCGTCAGGTAATCGAAGCGCGAATCCCGATCAAGCTCCATCAGCGGGACCTCCCGAACGAAGGCCGCCTCGGTCCCCGCGCCGGAGAGCACGACCACGGGGTGATCGTCGGGATAGGCACTCAGCAGCGTCAGCTTCACATCACTGGCCACAAAGCGATTATAGCACTGGGCGATCAGCGCGGGCACGGCGGGGTCCAGGGGGGGATAATGCCTCTGGGCGACGATCATGGCGTCCACGATCTGCAATCCGGACTCCTCCAGGGGATCCAGACGCAGGAGATCGAACACCACCTCCAGGAAGCTCACGCCGGCCACCAGGCGCACCTCCACGCCGGCCTCGCCCGCCATCCTCTCAACGAGCGGCGTCGTCCGTTCGCCCACGCGGGGATGGCCGGGCACGGCGTAAACGACCCCCTCTGGGCGCTGTCCCAGCTCCACCACGCGCCGGGCGATCGCCTCGTAGACGGCCGCGAACTCCTCCTCGCGGGCGTATATCGCATCAAAGGAGCGCACTCGATCGGCCGGCAGCGCCTCCACGGTGGGATGCTCCCGGGTGCGCACGTAGATCTCGGGCGCCCGCTCCAGGACGTCCCAGGCCTCCCGGGTAAGATGACCCGGATCCCCCGGCCCCAACCCCACAATGACGATCGTCATCCCTCATCCCCTCTCCATAGAATCCCCGCTTTTCCAGCCTGCACCCGCCTTTCCCGGCCCTTTCGGGGGATCTGAGCCGAGGCCCGGCAGGTCGAAGGCGAAGGAATGGCAACTCCCAGCCCCTCCGAGTCTCCCCACAACAGGAGCAACGGCATCTCTCAGACACACTCTCAGACACGCGTCAAGGTCATGCGCGACCACTGGATTATACGACCGGGGGTCAGAAATACAAAAAGGGAGGCTGTACGCCTCCCTTGTGGGTTGTGGAGGGAGATAGCCCATATCCTCTGGTAACACGCCTTCTTCCACGTGCCACCGATTCAGATCACCGTCCGGCTATCTCGCTATCGCCCCAAAATCTATGCGGGAATTTCCCTTGTCCGCCCAGGTTTTACGCAGCCTGGCTTTCCCGCTCCCGATCGAGAACCTCTACCTCCCTATGCTCCGGGCGCTGCTCTGTCTCAAGCGGCAGCAGTTCGTCCCCGCTAACCGCTTCCGTCACCCGGCTCTCGTACTCGCTGACGCCGGACCGGAGGATCTGCCGAATCGTCTCGGCGCTGATGCTGTCCACGACGCCCGTCGCCATCACATACTTTCGCAAGCGCTGCAACGACCAACGCTTGAAAGGCAGACCAAGATCCTGGGGATTGGCCTGGGCCAGCTTGATGATCGCCAGGCGTTGCTCCTCCGTGAAGCGAGGCGGCCGTCCGGGGGATTTACCGGATTGAAGGCCGGACACTCCATGTGCGTTGAATCGGTGGATCCACTTGCGTACGTTGATCGGATGGAGTCCAACCCGGGCGCTGATCTGCGGCACCGTGTAGCCTTGTGCGGAGAGTAGGATAATGCGAGCACGCTTGCTCATATGAATGTCGTCACGACGCTGCGCCAACTCTCGCAAACGCTTCTGTTCGTTGTCTCGCAGAAGGCGTACATAGATGGCCATATTCTATCCCCTCCACGATATGCAGTGATGGTCTGAGCTTCCTGCTGTGGGCCCACTCCCGGCAAAGGGTTCTGTGATGAACCCGGCTTCCTCACCGGGATGGGGCACACTGCCCACTTGGTCTGTTTGGTAATGTAGACGTCGAAGCCCCCAAAAGGACGCGCTCAATTTTGGAAAAAACGCCAAAATCAGCGCTTCCTTGAACGGCCCGACGCTACACCCGGGCATGACGCATGCCTTCAGGAAGCGTCAGACATGAAATGCAATTAGCAGGGAAACGCTCGCTGCCGTGGTGGGGATGGGTAGCAGCGCGTGAGCGGATCAAGCTGTGCGGAGAAAAGCCAAGAAGCAGGTCAGAATCGTACGAGTGCTCCGTCGGCTGGGAAGCATGGACGCGATCAGCGATGTTCGTCCGTCCCTCGGCCCCAAGTGGGCACGAACCCCCTACTCGGAAGGTCGAGCCGCACCGGCTACATCAGGCTGATTTCCGGACCATCCCGCTGCCCGACGCACCAAAGCCTCAGCGCGTACCAAAAGCTCTCGCATGTTAAACGGCTCTACGACATATGCATCCGCTCCCTTATCCAGTCCCTGGACGATGTCCTTTCTGGCCGCATTGGATACAAGCAGCAGCAGAGGGATCCGAGAGCGGCGACGCAATTCCTCACACAGGGCATATCCTCCGGGACCAGGATGGGTGATCTCCATGATGACCAGATCATAGGCCTGTCTTTCCAATGAGGTTAATGATTCCTCACAGGGTGCCAGAATGGAGACATCCCATCCACGCTCACGAAAGGCAGGAACCACCCCTTCCGAGCCCGTGGTCTCGTTCCTGGAGAGGAAAAGCAATCGCCGTCGCATCCCTAGGGTGTCTCCCAAAGCCGCTGCTGTAGCCCTACGGCTTTCCGCATCATGCTCTATCCCCACCCTAGAGCAGACGTGTACATGCGGACTGACTGTCATCTGAGATCCACTTCCAACATATTACACCGCCCGAAAGTCCCTGCTTGTACGGATTCACATCCGCCGTCATTATACCCCTCGCCCCTCTGGGTTCCAATAGACAATGCTTACGAGAAGCTTACAATATTGTTACATCACTTACTGGATGGGAGCGGTGTGCAACCCGGCGTTTCCCCAGTCAGCAGACACGATTCCGCGCGGCGCTATCATATATATAGAAAACGATGGCGGACTGCGGAAAGATACGCCACACAGGCTGCATTCGGCCGGGCCTCCCCCCGCCTCAGCCACAATCTCCTTCTGCCGGTCGAGGCCCATCCTCCGCCCACATCCTCCCGGCCCTTTCATGCTATCGCGGAACCACCATTCCGCAATAGCGCCGCCGGACTATCGTCCGGCGCCCCGTCCCAGCCCTCATCGCCAACCACAGCAACCCAATCAAGAAACCGCCCAGCTTCAGTCCCTGACCTGCCCCGCCCAACCCCGCCCACCCGAATCAGGCCGGGAAGGGGTGGGGCCAGGATTGAAAAGGGGCTATTGGGACGAAGGGAGGCCCCTCCGTACCATCCCCTCGCTTTGTCATTTCCCCGCCCTTGCGTATAATGACAAGTGCGCCGACGAGGATCTCGCGCGGAGGTGAGGCAGATGCCGTTATATGAATATGAGTGTGAGGCCTGTGGAGTGCGATTCGAGCGAGTACAGCATTTCTCCGATCCCCCACTGAGCGTCTGCCCGGATTGCGGGGGCAAGGTGCACCGGGTGATCCATCCGGTGGGCATCATCTTCAAGGGATCAGGCTTCTATGTGACGGATAACCGAAGCAAGTCGCCTACGCTGAGCAGCAACGGGGGAGGGAAAGAGGAGAAGAAGAGCGAGGGATCGAAGGAGTCGTCTTCCACTGATAAGCAGTCCGACTGAGCGGAACTCGTATGAAGGTCTAGGGATGCAAAACCCCATGGTTTGACCATGGGGTTCTTGTTTCGCCGATCTTTGGCAGACGGCCTGCGATGATCCGTTATAATTGAAAGCCGCGGCCGGCCGGCACCACCTTCTGCTTGTAATTCGTCACGTACGTCATCAGCTTGGCGTGGAGCTCCTTCCACTCCTCGCTGGCCAGGATCTGGCGCATCGTCTCCAGATCCTCTGTGACGGCGCCCGTCAACATCTGGGGCCCATCGCCAAAGAGGGTGTACCATTGCTCTGTCGGCTGCAGTCCTAAGCGCATCAGGCCCGGGGCGAATTCTCGGACCACGAATTCGAAATAAGACTGTTCGCGGCCAGGTTTAATATCCCAGCTCATGAGCAACTTCATCATATGAAGTGCAACCTCCCATGGGCCTCGCTCTCATACATCTCCCGCACGCATTCCCAATATATCCACCCATTTGCAAAATCGCTTGTAATCCGTTATGAAGTCGCTGACAGGTCAATGACACACCACGAGATAGGATACCAGAAGCAACGCTTTTGTGCAAATGCTTAAAAGAGTCCCTTACCGATCCTTGGTCCTTTTCTGGCTGCTTTGCGCCCTTTTGGGGCTGTATCTGCCCATCCCGGCGCGGGCGCAATCCCCGCGCCCGGAAGGCGAGCTGACTATCATTCCGGCGGAGAGGTCCCCCGCGCAGCTGCGCACCCAGATCGTCGACGTCCGGATGGAGCAGACGGGAGCGGAGATCATCGCCTATGTGGACGTCCGCCTCACCCTCCAAAATCCGGAGAGGAGCCAGCTCTCCATCGGCCTCCTGATCCAGGGTTCAGATGCCATCCCGGCCGAGGCGATCCAACTGTTCGCGAACGACAGCCCCCTATCGTTGAAGCCGACGGAGCCCCCGGCGCGTTTCTTCTCCAGGGTGCTCCTGCCCCCCAACCGCCGGGTGGAGCTGAGCCTGCAATACGCCTACTCCCTGGGCACGGGCCCCCTGGTCTCCTTCTCCTATCCCCTGCACGCCGCCTGGCCCTCCCCGGACGGCAGCACCCGGGTCCGACTGCAACTGCCCCCGGGTACCCCGCGTGAGGCATGGGTATCCACCATCCCCGCCCCCACATCGTTCGATGGCCAAGCGATCGAGTGGCACTTTGAAGAGGCGGCACCGGACATCCGGCTGCAGATGCAATTCGTCCATCCCCACGCTTGGGCTCAGATCAGCCCGGCAGGCCAGGACGCGACGGATCTCCAGGACATGACCGCCCGGATGGAGACGCTGGTGGCCCTGGCCTCCGCGGACGCCCCCGACGGCCCCGCTTTCGAGCGCTTCTACCCGATGGCCCTGGCCCAGATCGACCGCTTGCTCCGAGCTGATCCGGATTACCCTCAGGCGCACCTGGCGTTGGCCCGGCTGTACGCGCTCCATCAGGACGAGAGCGGACAGCTCTCCCTCGCCTACGCGGCGCTGGTGGCCGCGGAGGCCCAGACGGCGGCTCAGGCCGGCGCCCCGGCCGAACAGGTCACCCCGCTGCTCCGGCGTGCCTACCAACGCCTGCTGGATGACGCCCGCGCGGCCGGCCGCTGGGAGGAGGCCCTCGCCTACCTCGACAAGCTGGCCTCCCTGGGCGACCGCACCGAGCCAGCGGACGAGACGAGGGAAAGATTGCTCATCGACGTGGCGCGCAAACACCTCCAGGACGGCAACTGGGCGGAGGCTGCCAGGATCGTACGCGACACCTGGGACATCCCCGAGGTCGATCGCATGGCGCCGCCCTGGCTGCAATCGATGGTCATCACGGTGGAGACGGATCCGATGCAACGGGTGATCACCGCCTGGTTCTTCCCCGCGCCCGGCCGCCAACAGGAGGCTGCTCCCCAGATACGCCGCGCCATGGAGTCCCTGCAGGCCATCACGGAGGCGCAGGCCACCGCCTCCACGACCGAGGAGCGGATCGAGCTACGACTCGTCATCCCGCGAGGAAACGATACCTACTTCGTGACACTGAACCGGGCGCTGGCGAACACCCTGCCCCCCTACCCGGAGTGGGCCTTCCTGGCCCAGCTCCTGCGCCCCGAGACGTTCCGCTGGCGGCAAACCGAGAATTGGTGGCGTCAGCGCGTCTCCTACGAGGAGGTCATCAACCTGCGCCCTCCCGGTGATGTGTGGCGCTCCTACGCCAGCCAGGTTGAGCAGACGGCGGAGCGCATCGCGGCGGAACAGCCAGAGCCCGTCGCCAACCTCATCCGGGAGATGGGACGGTTCAGCGCGTCCTCCTGGCGCGCCCTGAACCTCCACGCCCAGGCCCGCTATCAGGTTTACCTCGTTCCAGGGGACCACGCCGAGCCCCGGCAGTGGCTGCTGCTGCCCGACGAGCGGCGCCACCTGTCGGCATCGGCGGAGAGGCTCCTGCCCTGGCTGCCGCACAGGCTGCGGCCTTAGCCTCCGGTGGAGCACGGCAGCGCGCTACCCAACATAGGGTTGTACCTCACGAGAAGGCAATCTCTAAGCGGTCCTCATCCCCAGCCGTGCTCTCTACCCTCCGCCCATTCTGGCAAGGCAAGACATGCTTTGCCCCCACGGGCGTCACGTATGCCCATTATGAGCGTTGGACCTTGCAAACGCCCTGGAGGGGAGGCAAGGCTTTTCAAAGCTCAAACACCTGCCCCTGAAATCTTACTATAGGGGCGCCCCCCGTGGGCGCCTGAGGCAGCCACAAGGGCTGCCTCTACAAGATTCGTTAGAGTGTATCTGAAAAATGTCGTTGCTTCTGCTGTGGGGAGGCTCGGAGGAACGGAGCCACCCCGGAAAAAGCCCTTCTTTTGCCTTCGACCTGCCTGGCCTCGGCCTGAGTCCTTCGGGAAGGGCCGAGAAAGGCAGGTATAGGCCGGAAAAGTGGGATTTCCGTGGAGGGGAGGGTCCCTCCACACCTCCCCCTGTGGAGCTGGTCGTTGAGGGAGACCCGCACGCACATTGCCGATAAATTTTCAGACACATTCATAGAACGCTGAAAAGCCCGGGAGGGGAGGCGGGCTTACTTGACCCACAGGACCCCCGGCCGTACAATCCCCTTGGGACGATGACACCCGCTCCTGACCCCATGCCCATGGACGTGCGAGGTCAGGCCGACCAAGGACGTGAAAAATGACCAGCGAGCTGACGGAGAGGTGGAGGAGATACAGGATCTCATCGGCGGGGATCGCGCAAATCCAGGCCGAAGACGTGGGGGGATGGGCGACCGCGATCATCCTGAGCCTGCTGCTATTAAGCCTGGGGTGGTCCCTGAGCGCAGCTCGCTGGGCGGAGGGGCTGGACATCCTGCAGGTCATCATCTTGGGCGGCGTCACCGTGGGCATCCTCATGGCCCGCAGCCGATTCGATGGCCTGTTCCCCGTGCTCCACAGCCTGATCACCGGAAGCGCCTGGATATTCTATTGGGTCAGCACACTGATCGAGGGCGACTTCACGTCGCGAGAACGGGTGTACGAGCTGTTCATCCGATGGTACACCTGGTTCCAACAGGCCATCAGCGGCGGCTCCTCCAATGATAACCTGATCTTCATCCTGGAGCTGGCCTTCCTGGCATGGTGGCTCTCCTTTTTGGCCGGGTGGGCGGTCTTCCGTGAACAGCGGGTGTGGCGAGTCATCGTCCCCGTGGGCATCGCCCTGATCATCAACGCCTACTACGCCGGCGGGCTCACCGGATACCTGCTCTTCTACTTCCTCATGGCCCTGCTCCTGCTGATCCGCGTCAACCTCGGCCGGTACGAGGCATGGTGGCGTGCGGCGGACATCCGCTACGCCCCGGACGTTCACTTCGACTTCATGCGCAACGGGTTCATCTTCGCCGTCCTCGTCATCGCCCTGGCCTGGGGGCTGCCCAACGTCCACGCCAACCGATGGATCGAGCAACTGCTACGCCCGCTGGAAGGCCCCTGGAGCTCCGTACAGGAGGAGTGGCGCCGGCTGTTCACCTCCCTGAACTACCAGCCCACAACGGCGGTCGGGGGGTTCAGCAAGACGCTGACGCTCTCCGGATACCGCAACGTGGGGGATCGGGTCGTCATGGAGGTGCAGGCCCAGGGAGCCGACCGCTGGTACTGGCGAGGGATCGGCTATGACACCTACACCGGCCGGGGGTGGGTGAACACCGACGAGGAGCTCATCGTCCTGCCGCCATCCCGCCTGCCGGATCTCCCCTCATACGGGATGCGCCGGACCGTCACGCAGACGATCACCATCCTCGTGCCGGAGGGGAACATGCTGTTCGCCGCCCCGCTGCCCGCGGGGGCCTCCATCCCCGCCCGAGCCGAGGTGAGCCTGCTCCCACCCGAGACGTACAATCCCGGCCTCCCCCCGGAGGAGGTCCAGGGTGCGGAGAACGTGCGGCCGGTGGACATCTCCATCATGCTCAGCCGGGAGCCGCTATACGAGGGGGACAGCTACACCACGCGCTCCTACATCAGCGTGGTGGACATCGAGAGCCTGCGCAACGCGGGCGACGCGTACCCGACCTACATCGCGGAGCGCTACCTCCAGCTCCCGGATACGCTGCCCGAGCGCGTGCGGGCGCTGGCGGAGGAGATCACCGCCGGATACGACAACGCATACGACAAGGCGACCGCCCTGGAGTCCTACCTGCGGCAGATCGAGTACAACGACGATATCCCGCCCCCGCCCCCGGGCATGGATGGCGTGGACTACTTCCTGTTCGACATCCGGGCGGGGTACTGCGATTATTACGCCTCCGCTATGGCGGTCATGGCCCGAGCGGTGGGGATCCCGGCCCGGGTAGCCTCCGGCTACGCCCAGGGGGAATGGGACGAGGAGGCACAGGTCTATCGCGTGCGAGAGCTGGACGCGCACACGTGGGTGGAGGTCTACTTCCCGGGGTACGGCTGGATCGAGTTCGAGCCGACGGCATCACAGCCCCCGATCGAGCGACCGGAGCGCCCCCCGGAGGCGCCCTACGCGAACTACACGGCGCCGCCGGATAACTCAGTGGACCAGGAGCCGCCGCCCGACGACCTGGGGCTCCCACGAGACGAAAATCAGGGGCCCATCAACGCCCCCCTATCCTCGAGGATGGCTCCACCCTGGCTCGGCGCGATCCTCGCCGCGATCGTGCTCCTGGTGGCCGCGATCGCGGGCGTCGGGCTGCGCGCTCGATCGCAAGCCCGGGGGCCGCGCATGGCCGGTCGCCTGTACGCGAGCCTGCTGCGGTGGGCCGCACGGCTGGGCATCGCCTTATCGCCCGCATACACCCCCTACGAGCAGGCTTCCGTGATCGAGGCCTCGCTACCCGGAAGTCGCCCGCACGCCTCCCGCATCACCGACGCGTACGTGCGGGATCAGTTCAGCCCCCATCCGCTGCCGCCTGAGGAACAGCACGACGTGTGGCAGAGCTGGAAGACGCTGCGGCCACTGCTGTGGAAGCGCTGGATCAGACGACGGCTGGGGCTCCACCAGCCCGAGGCATAAACCTGTCAGCCCGGAAAACGAATCCCCCCGCAGCCCGATCCCTCACGGCTGATGGGGGGATTTCCATTTCGCTCCCGATCGGGAAGCACCCGTCCCATACCCTCGTTCTATGGAGGAAGGACCCTCACCGCTCCGATGGACGCTCCGCGATGATCCAGGAACGAAAGGCCTCATCCGCCTCATACCACGCCCGGACCCCCAATCCCGAGAAGAGGTCCACGAGGGCGGCGGGAGGCAGGAACCGGCTGCGCATGAGCATCAACCGCTCCGCCAGCGCGACGAGCTTCACCGGCCAGCGCCGGATGTCCGGCTCCTCGATGACCAGACGTCCCCCCGGGGCGAGCACGCGCACCAGCTCGCGGGCGGCGGCCTGCTGATCCCCCAGGTGATGGAAGGCATCCACCACCAGAACCCGGGCGAATGTCCCATCGGGAAAGGGCAGGCGCTCCACGTTCGTGTTCACCAGGGCCAGTCCCGGCTTCCCACGCGCCTGCCGCAACATCCCCCAGGACAGGTCTATGACCACGACTCCATCGGCGCCATCGCGCAACGCCTGGGCCACGCGGCCGGTTCCCCCCGCCGCGTCCAGAATCCACCCCGAGGTCGGCAACTGCAGGAGCTCTCGCAGCCGGGACGCCCCCTGTCCCTGGAACACCCGATCGTACAAAGGGGCAATGAGGTCGAAATGATCCAACGGCATCCCACCCTCTCCAGAAAGCACTGCGCCGGACCGCGCGGTCCGGCGCAAGAGATCACAAACTCTTGAAACCCCGACCGTACCCTATCGGGCACGAGCCCGACGACGACGGGGCACTCGCTTCCTGCGAACCGGGCTCAGGGCCAACCACGCGGCCAGGCCCGGCTGCCACACCAACCATAACAGCGCCGTCATGATGATCGCCGACGCCAGGCACCACACGCATGTGGCCCCGATGACGAAGGGCTCCAGAAAGGTCAGATAGATGGAGAACAGAACGCCCAACGCCGTGAAGGCCAGCAGGGCCACCCTCCCTCGCTCCGCCATCCGCCCTTGCCCCCAACGGCTCACCCCCCAGGCGGCAAGGATCGCCGCGTAGCCGGCCACCCCCAAAATCCCGATGGGGATCACGCCGAACAGATGGGCATAGGGGCTCTGCTGCACGGTGTTGCAGTTGCCGACGGGGCCGCAGACGGCGGATGCGTGGGCGATCTCCACATAGCTGAGGTAGAGGGCGATGGCCAGCCCGGCGATCGACAGAGCCGGCACCACCCACTCACGTTCGCCCGCGCTCGCCACAGGGTGCCACTGGCCCCGTCGTCCCCGACCAACCTGGACGCCCACCCACACGAAGACGAGCACCATGGCCACCAGGACCACGATGGCGATCGCGTTGGCGGGCATGTCCTGGCCGATCCGCTCCGCTAAGGAGACCTTCCCGCCCGACGAGCCCACGAACTTCTCAGGAACGAAGCCGGGGATATCCGGCCAATCGATCCCCCCAGCCGCCAGCCCCTCCTCGATGATCCGTGGGAACCGCTCCGGGATCTCCATGGACCCCACGAGCACCTGATCTCCCACGATCAGGGTGGGCACGCCGCGACGATTGGGAGGGATGCCGAAGCGGTGAATGGCGGCGTTGTACAGCTCCTGCCCCTCGCTCTCCAACACGTTCACCTCGGCGATCTGCAACTGATCGCCGAACCGCTCCTGCAGCGGCGGCAGATCCTCCGTCATCACCTTGTGGCAGTGTGGGCACGTCGGGGAGAAGAACAGCACCGCGCGCACCACCGGCTCCGCCGCAGCGCCGGGGATCACAGCCCACAGGCTCAACCATATCGCGAATACCAGACCCATCACCCGCATAACCGAGCGTCCCCTCCCTGGGCCGTTGAAAGGCCCGAGGGTTAAGATTCGCAGCATCCCCGTGCACACGCGCCGCCTCCCAGGCGGCCGTGATCTTCACCCTACTGAGCGCCCAGCTCCTGCAGCAGCTGCCTCGCCTTATCCATGGCCCGCTCGTCCTGCCCCGGGCCGATCTCCAGGAAATGCTGGAAGTTGGCGATGGCCTCCTCGCGCCGTCCCTCCAGCTTATCCACCATCCCCAGCCCAAAGTAGACCTCGGGCAGGTCGGGATCCAGGGCCTTGGCCTTTTCAAACGACGCCCGGGCCGACACCAGGTCCCCCTGTTGCACCTGGGCCGCCCCCAATAGATAGTGAAGCGCCGCATCCCCCGGAGCGATGGCCAAGCCCGCCTGGAACTGGGCGATCGCCTCGTCTATGCGTCCCAACTGGTAGTAGACCACCCCCAGGTTCGAGTGTGCGCCCACATCGTCCGGAGCCAACTCCAGGACCTTCCGGTACGCCGTCATCGCCTGTTCCAGCTTGCCCGCACGCGTGTACGCGTTGCCCAACAGGAAGTGGGCATCTCGATTATCGGGGGCGATCTCGACGGCCTTCTCCAACTGCTCGATCGCCTTGGCGACATCGCCCGTCTGCAACGCCTCACGGCCGGCCGTGATATACGCCTGGGGATCGCCAGCCGGGGCCGACTCCTCGTCGGAACATCCCACAGCGATCGCCAGGACCAGGAGCAGGCTCAGCCCCACCATCGCCAGGACAAAGGCCCCCCTCCACCGCATGCGGACGGGAGCGGCAGCCGGCGGAAGGCCTTCGCGATCATAGACTCCAGACATGGGATCCGCCTTTGCCAATAGCTCTTATTGCTTGTAATCCAAGAGGACCACCTGCGTCTCATCGGGGAGGCTGGAGGAGGAGATCTTGAGCACCTCCTGGGGCTCCACGCTGCTCACCCCCATCGCCCGCAGGAATTTGTCGATCTTGTCCAGATTCCGAGTGCAGGCAGGCGTCTTATAGTGCATGGGGATGACGATGCGCGGCTCCAGCTGGCTCACCACCTCGGCCGCCCGGCTGGCGTCCAGCGTGCGCCCGCCGCCGACGGGGATCAACAAGATCCCCACCTCGCCGATCGCCTCGGCCTGCTCCTCGGAAAGCAGGTGCCCCAGGTCGCCCAGATGACACACGCTGATGCCGTTGAAGTCGAACAGGAAGACCGTGTTCCGCTCATCGGGCTGCCCACGCTTGCGAGCATGCCAGGTGGGAATCCCGGTGATGAACACGCCACGGATCTCGTACTCGCCCGGACCGCTCAGCACCTTGGGATCGCCTTTGATGGCACGAACATGGGAGTGACCGGGCGCCGCGTGACTGCTCGTCACCACATCCGCCCGTAGCCGCGGGAGCGTATACCCCAGATCCTTATCATAAGGGTCCGTTACGATGGAAATTCCCCTCTCTCGCAGGCGGAAACAGGCATGCCCATACCAGGTGATCTCCAATGAAGCCTCCTTTCCACCATAATCGAGCGCATTATACTCGAAAGAAAAAGGCGGGGCAACCTTCTTCGCCCCGCTCCGGCATATATATCCTGCTCTGATCTTCCACAGCTTCCCACTATTATCCGCGCCCGCCTACCTCCTGCGAGCACCCGCAAGCGCTCGTCCGCGCTGCTTGCCGAAAAGTTCCACCCGCCAACGCAGCTCGGCATCTCGGGTCAGCTTGTACGCCTGTCCCCCGTCATGTCCCTCGGCTTCCAACAACCCCAGCAGCACCAGGTCATCCAACTCAGCACGCACAGCCTGAGGGCGATATCCCGTCTCGTGCGCGACCTCCGCCGCGGTCACCGGGATATCCATGCGCCGAGCGAAGAAGGCGATGATGTCTCGTCGGATCGGGTTGTTGGCGAAGTAGCGAATGAACGCCATCAAAGCCATATCCAGAGACGATCGGCCATCATCCTCGGCCGTTGGGAAGGAGGACCGTGACTGCAAAGCTGAAACTCCCAACATCTATGCCATCCCCTTTGCACAGAGTGATGCCGATTGGCAATGCCACCGAGAATACCTTAAGCCATGATACCGCCTCCGAACAATAGTACCCGCCAGCCAAGCCCCCTCTTCTACAACAGTACCTTGGTATGAGCGAACAGGGACGGGAAGCCCCCCGTGTGCCAGAACAGCACCCCTTCATCCCGATGGATCTCGCCGCGCCGCACCATATCCACCAGCGCGCTCATCACCCGAGCGGTGTAGACGGGATCCAGCAGTATCCCCTCCGTGCGGGCCACCAGCCGGATGGCCCGCACATCCTCCTCGGTCACAACGCCATATCCCTCCCCCAGATACTCGTCATGCACGACGAAGTCCTGGGATTGGAACGCATGGGGCACCCCCAGGCGCTGGAGGGCCTGGGTCGCGATCTCCGCCAGACACGGACGCAACGTGTTCGCCGAACGATCGTTGCTGATCCCGTGAATGACCCCATCAAAGCCGGTCAGGTACGCGCCGGCCATCAGACCCGCGTGCGTGCCTCCCGAGCTCGAGGAGACGAAGATATGCCGGATCGGCGCATCCAGGGCGCTGAGCTGGTCCTGCAACTCCCACATCGCCAGGGCATACCCCACCGCCCCCACCGCGTTCGATCCGCCGATGGGGATCACGTACGGACGATGTCCTTGCTCCCGTAGCTCCTCCGCGACATCCGCCATGACCTCCTCGCGCGAGCGGTCGCCCGCCCATCGGATCTGAGCCCCCAGCAGGTGATCCAACAGCAGATTGCCGGTCACCTCCGGCGGGGGGGATCCTCGCAGGACCAGCGTGCACTTGAGCCCGTTGCGAACGGCCGCGGCCGCCGTCTGCCGGCAGTGATTGGACTGCGCCGCGCCCGCCGTGATCAGCCAGTCCGCGCCCTGCTCCAGCGCCTCACCCACCAAGAACTCCAGTTTGCGGGCCTTGTTGCCACCACCCGCCAGCCCGGTCTGGTCATCCCGCTTCACCCACAACGATGGGCCGCCCAGCATCTGAGCGAGCCGGGGCATCTCCTCCAGCGGCGTCGGGAGATGCGCCAGATCCACGCGCGGTAACCGATCCCATCGATCCGTCGACATGCCAACCTCCTCATCCGTGGACATCCGCAGCAGCGATCCCAGCTCCCCCATCATAAGGCGCTTTGTCCTCCCAGACCATCCGGATCGAAAGCGTTCCGAATGCGGATCGACGCCTGATAGGCGACGGCATCCGGGCTCTCCCCCACCCGGGGGAGGCATCCATCGCGGCCCGTTTTCCCCACACAGAGGATATACAATCAAATGGCATAGCAATTTGACGTGCCACCGGGCCCCGTTTATACTGAGGTCGAGTCCTGATTCCCCTCTTTCGCAATACAAGTGTGAGCCGCGTCGATCTCGCAATCGGCCGAGCTGGCACGACTCTGGCAATTGGAGATCGGAAATACATGCGTGTACTGATCACCGGTGGCGCTGGATTTCTCGGCTCTGCACTGGCACGACGCCTGGTCGCCGATGGACATCAGGTGCGCGTGCTGGACGACCTCAGCGCCGGCGATTCGACTCGACTTCCCCCTGAGGTGCTCTTCACCCGCGGCGACGTCCGCGATCGCCCGAAGCTTTGGACCGTGCTCCAGGGTGTGCAATGCGTGTTCCATCTGGCCGCGCGGGTCTCCGTGGCGGAATCGGTCGCGTACCCCCGCGAGTACAACGACGTGAACGTGGGCGGGACCGTGGCCCTGATGGAGGCCATGCGTGACGTGGGAGTACGCCGGGTGGTCCTGGCCTCATCGGGGACCGTCTACGGCGATCAGCCCCGCCAGCCCGTAGACGAGGACATGCGCCCCAATCCGCTGGCGCCTTACGCGGTGAGCAAGATCGCGGCGGAATATTACGTGTTCACGCTGGGGGCGCTCTACGGGATCGAGACCGTCGCCCTGCGGATCTTCAACGCGTATGGCCCCGGCCAACCCCTGCCGCCGGTCCACGCCCCGGTCATCCCGCAGTTCCTCAAGCAAACCCTGAACGGGGGCTCCCTGGTGATCTTCGGGGATGGGATGCAGACGCGAGATTTCGTCTACGTGGACGACGTCGTGGAGGCGCTCGTGGCGGCGGCGACGGCCCCGGGTGTCGATCGGCAGATCATCAACGTGGGCTCCGGGGAAGAGGTGAGCATCAACACCCTGGTACGCACCATCGCGGAGATCACCCATCGCCGTCCATCGGTGTTATACAATGAGAAGCAGTCAGGGGGCGTGTCCCGACTGGTGGCCAGCCTGGAGAAGGCACGAGCCCTGTTGAACTACCGCCCGCGGGTCGATCTGCGCACCGGTCTACAGCGATTCCTGGCGGAGGACGATCGCCTTCGCGCCTACATGGTCGAGTCCACCCAGTGAGGCCTCCTCCACCGGAAGGATCCCGCTTGGACTTTCCCCCCGCATCATCCCTCCCACGCCCATACGGACGAAGAAGCGCCCGGTTGCCCCGGGCGCTCCCAATTTCCGGACGGTTTGACGTTCGCGTCTAGCGATGCACCACGACCGGCGTGCCCAACGGCGCCCACTCATAGAGCCATTTCGCCTCCGAGGTGCGCATGTTCACACATCCGTGGCTCATCGGCTGCCCGAAGTTGTTGTGCCAGTACGTCCCATGAAGCGCATAGCCCGCATAGAAGTACATCACATAAGGGACATTGGGCAGGTAATAGCCGGGGCCGGACATCGTCTGGGCCCGGAGCTTCTGACGGATCCGGAAGCGTCCCAGGACCGTGGGCGTTGCGGGCAGTCCCGTGCTCACCTGGGTGGAGAAGATGAGCCGATCCCCCTCATACGCGTTGAGCGTCTGGGTCGTCACGTTGACCTCGATCCATTTCCCCTCTATGGATGTCTCGAATCTACTATCCGGGGGATGCCGGTCGGTCCACTGCGAGGGCCGCATCGTGGGCACAGGCCTGGCCTCCGAAGGTGCCTGGCCGTTCGGTATGACCAGCCGCTGTCCGGCGTATAGGAGATTGGGGTTTCTCACCCGGTTGGCGGACAGGATCGCCTGAACCGTCACGCCGTACTTCTGAGCGATGCTGGCCAGGAACTCCCCCCTTTGCACCACATGCACAATCGGCGTGGGCGAGGCGGGTGGGGAGGCGGGCTCCGCCGTCGAGGACGCGATAGGCGCCGCCGTGGTAGGAGGAGGTGTTGGCGTCGCCGTGGGCGTGGGTGACGAGGTCGGCGTCGGAGGTATGGGCGTAGGGGTCGGCGTCGGAGGCACCTGCGTTGGGGGCGGCGCGGGGGTCGGCGGTGCGGGCGTCGACGTGGATGCCGCCATCGCCACAACCATGGTCTCCGACACCGGGGGCAGCAGCTCCGGGTGAATGGGGTCCGGCAGCATCAGAGGGGTCGGCGTAGGGGATGGGGTGACCTGCGTGGCCACACTCACCGAGCCGGGGATCACGAGCCGCTGTCCCACGTAGAGCACGTTGCCGTTCGCCAGCCGGTTCGCT
Organism: Chloroflexota bacterium; assembly: GCA_013152435.1. Taxonomy (NCBI): domain Bacteria; kingdom Bacillati; phylum Chloroflexota; species Chloroflexota bacterium. The sequence continues at coordinate 30,273 of JAADGJ010000119.1, forward strand.
CGCATCAAAGCCTGGACCGTCGTTCCATACCGCTGCGCGATCAGGGCTAGGTATTCCCCCCGGCGCACGATGTGGATCCGCCTGTCGCCAGGCGGCGCGACGGAGAGCCCCGCGGCGGCCGAGCGCCCCGCGGTCGTCGAGACCGGGATGCGCAGCCGCTGTCCCACATACACGAAATTCGGGTTCCGCAGTCCGTTATAAGCAGCGATCTGAGCGACCGTGGTATGATAGCGGGCCGCGATGGTAGCCAGCGTCTCCCCGCGACGCACCCGGTGGACCACCTCATCCGCGTGCGGGGCGGGCGCCGGCTGCGCCCACACGACGGCCGGGGACATGAAGATCAAGAGGGAGATGAAGGCCACACAAAACCTGTACAGGATCGATCGATACCTACCAGTCATCCTCTGCTCCTTGTGACCAAGCGATGTTCGGGGGTTCTTACGGGCGCCTGTGCGTTGCGAGTGATGGTGCAACACGCCCAGAACGCAAGGAGTACAGGGGGATTCGGAAGCCCTACATCAGGGACAGGACGACCATGGATCATCGACACCTCCATTGCAGGTTCGCCCCACCCGTCATGCAGGCCGCCCCCAAGAGGTGGCCTTCAGGAAAATCCGTATGAAATCGTGGTTAGTATAGCAAAAATTTCGGACAATGGCAATAGGCAATATTGGAAGCTGGCGAGAGGTGGCCCTCAGCCGTGGGGGGCATGTTGCAATCTACTATTCCTATCCCCCTTTTGTGAAGGGACCACTATATGTGCTATAATTCATATAACACAGGTCTCCCAAGGGAATTTCACATAGTTCTTATGAACGTGAGACAGGCATGTAGGGAACTTTTACAAGGGGCTCCAGAGGGCTCATGCACGCCCGCTGACAATCAAGGGGGATCGAGGGTCTCGTTGCTGTCCCAGGACGACAACGATCCGCTCCGCTACCCCGAATCGGTGGAAGGGGATGTCAGAACAACCTAAAGTCCTTCTGGTCGACGACGAGCCCGACACACTTCACTTAGTGCAACGCTTCCTGTTGGCTGAAGGGTTTCGGGTGATTGAGGCCATCGACGGCAAGCAGGCCCTCGAACTATACGAACGAGAGCAGCCGGACCTGATCCTTCTTGACATCATCCTGCCGCACATTGACGGCGTGCGGGTGCTGAAGCAGATTCGCGAACAGGACCGCGTAACGGGCATCATCATGGTCAGCGCGTTGAGCTCGGAGCGGCTGACCATCGAGTGCATGCAGGCCGGCGCGGATGACTACGTCAGCAAGCCTTTTCCTCTAAAGGAGATTCGCTCCCGCGTCCAACAGGTGCTGGAGAAAACCCGGCTCCGCCGCAAGAACGCGGAGCTCCAGCAGCAAATCGATGAACTCAACGCGAAGATGAGCATCCTGATCCGGCGATATATACCCCGCCGGGTCGCGGAGCGCCTCCTGCAAGAGCCCGGCTTCCCCAGCCTGGGAGGCACGCGCCAGGAGGTCACCATCCTGTTCGTCGACCTGCGCGACTTCTCCCCGCTCGCGACATCGCTACCGCCCGACCGGCTGATCCACATCCTGAACACCTACCTGTCCGCGATCGCGGACGTGGTGCTGGCGCATGAGGGCACGCTGGACAAATTCATGGGCGACGGCGCGATGATCCTCTTCAACGCTCCCATGCCCCAGGAGGATCACATTGAGCGCGCCATCCGGACCGCGCTGGAGCTGAAGCGAGTGGTGGAAAAGCTCGACGTCCCCCTGGAGGACCATCGGCTCTCTATCAGCATGGGGATCCACACCGGCGATGCGGTGGTGGGCAACATAGGCAGCCAACATCTCATGAACTACACCGCCATCGGCGACGCGGTGGTCCTGGCCAAGCGCCTGCAGGAGATCGCGGAGACGGGCCAGATCCTGGTCAGCAAGGAGATCTACCAGCAGGTTCGCGACATCGCGATCGTGGAGGAGATCGGCATGGTCTCCGTGAAGGGCAGGACGGAGCCCGTCCAGGCGTACAACATCGTGGGGCTGAAGACGGAAACGGACGAGAGGCTTCCATTATCAGAGGAGTGAGGGAAATCCTATGCGCATCAGAGGATGGGTTGTATGGGCAGCACGCTGCCTTCTCATATCGATCATTCTGGGGAGTAGTGTGCTCGGAGCCGTGGCCCAGACGCCCACGCCGGAAGAGATCAACGCCATCGCGAAGGAGCTGTGGTGCCCGCTCTGTTCCGGCGTTCGTCTGGATGTCTGTGAACTGAAGGCATGCATACAGATGCGAGAGGTCATCGCCCTTAAACTGGCGGAAGGGGCCACTCCCGAGGAGATCAAAGCCTACTTCGTGGAACAGTACGGGCCACAGGTGCTGGGTGAGCCCCCTCGCAAGGGATTCTCCCTGTTCGCCTGGATCCTGCCGTTTGCGGCACTGGCCGGAGGCGCCGGCTGGCTCATCTATCAGGGTCGGCGCTGGTCCGCGCACAGGCGCATCGCACGCACCGCCGAGGTCACGCGCTCCCCCGACTTGTCCCAGGATGAGTATGCGAGAAGACTAGAGGAGGAGTTGAGGAACCTTGACTGAAACGATTGCAGAGGGGACAACCCAAGGCACTCAACGGCGGTCCAGCCTGGGCATGGGACTGATCCTGGTCATCATACTCGCCTTCCTGGCGCTTCTCACCTATGGGCAGATCCGGAAGGGGATCAGCCAACCCAAGAGCGGCCCCGCCCCGGATTTCACCCTTACGCTGTTCGACGGAGGGGAGATCACCCTGAGCGATCTGCGCGGCCGCCCCGTGATCCTAAACTTCTGGGCCAGCTGGTGCGATCCATGTAAGGACGAGGCGCCGCTGTTGGAAGCCGCCTGGCGTCGCTACAAGGACCAGGGACTGATGGTCATCGGCGTGGATTACCTGGACCAGGAGCCCCAGGCGCGAGCGTATCTGGAGGAGTTCCAGATCACATATCCTAATGGCCCCGATCTGGGCAGCAGGATCGCTCGCCGCTATTTCATCCGCGGCGTGCCGGAAACGTTCTTCATCGATCCTAACGGCGAGATCCGCAGCTTCAAGGAAGGGCCGTTCGTCGACATGGCCGAGCTGGAGGCCCGGATCCAGGAGATCATGCCCTAGTGCGTGTTTGAGAAACCCCGCTGCCCCCGCTACGGGGAGGCCCAGAGGGGCAGGGCTCCTCCGAAGGAACCTATGCTTCCGCCTCTGACCCGCCCGCTCTCGATCCAGAGCCTTGTGAAAAGGGCCGAGAAAGGCGGGTACAGGCCAGGAAGATGGGATCTCCTGCGGAGGGGAATCCCCTCCACACCCTCCCCTGTGGAACATACCGTTGGGGGACGGCCTCAGACGCCTGGCCGGTGAATTTTCAGACACGCGCTGAATAACGTGAGGATACGTGCTCCCCGATCAAGCGTGCAGGTGTCTTGAGCACGAAAGAACTCCAAGAGTTGGACAAAGGAACCGACTATGATACCGGATGTAGGATACATAGCGCTGGCGGTGGCGTTCGTGATCGCGCTGTTGGGGACCATCACCTCCGTGGTCGGAGCGCAGCGCCGCCGCCCGGAATGGGTGGAAAGCGGTCGAAACGCCGTCTTCGTGGTAGGAGGCCTCGTCATCATCGCCTCCCTGGCGCTGTGGTACGCGCTGATGACGGGAGACTTCAGTATCGAGTACGTCGCGGCACACACCGAGCGCAGCCTCCCGCCCTTCTACAAGTTCTCCAGCTTCTGGGGAGGGCAGGCCGGCTCGCTGCTCTTCTGGGCCCTCATCCTGAGCATCTACTCGATAGCCGCCGCGATCAGCTTCCGCGGACAACACCAACGCATGATGCCCTACGTGCACGCGACGCTGCTGGTGGTCAGCCTGCTCTTCCTGTCGCTTCTGCTGTTCGCCTCCAACCCCTTCAAGCGACTCTCCTTCGTCCCGCCCGACGGCTCAGGGCTGAACCCACTTCTGCAGAACTATTGGATGGTCTTGCACCCGGTCGGCCTGTACCTGGGATTCGTGGGATTCACCGTCCCGTTCGCGTTCGCCGTGGCGGCCCTGGTGACCAAGCAGCTGGGGAACACCTGGGTGCGCACGATCCGACGCTGGACGTTGATCTCGTGGCTGTTCCTCTCCATCGGCATCCTGATGGGCTCGCAATGGGCCTACGCCGAACTGGGCTGGGGCGGATATTGGGCCTGGGACCCCGTGGAGAACGCCTCCTTCCTGCCCTGGCTGACCGCCACCGCCTTTCTGCACTCGATCATGATCCAGGAACGCCGCGGGATGCTGAAGATCTGGAACATGACCCTGATCCTGCTCACGTTCGAGCTGACCCTGATCGGCACCTTCATCACCCGCAGCGGCATCATCGAGTCCGTACACGCCTTCGCGCTGTCCAACATCGGCCCCATCTTCCTGTCCTTCATCGCGGTCTCCACCATCGGCTTCCTGGCGCTGATGCGGGATCGCCTTCCCCTGCTGCGCGACGAACATGAGCTGGACGGGATGCTCTCACGAGAGGCGGGCTTCCTGCTGAACAACCTGGTCCTGGTGGGGATCATGTTCGCGACGCTGCTGGGTACCCTGTTCCCGATCATCACGGAGGCCGTGAGCAACACCAAGATCTCGGTCAGCGCGCCGTTCTTCAACAAGGTGAACGGGCCGATCTTCCTGGGGCTGCTCATCCTGATGGGGGTCTGTCCGCTGCTGGGTTGGCGCATCTCCACCTGGGACACGATCCGACGCCAGTTCACGTGGCCGGCGATCGCCACCCTCATCGGGGTGGCCATCCTGATCCTCGTCGGCGTGCGGAAGCCGCTTCCCCTCGCCGGGCTAGGGGTCTGCCTTCTGATCGTCTCCACCATCGGACAGGAGTTCATCTACGGGGTCATGGCCCGCCGCAGCGCGACCGGGGAAGGCTGGCTGCGAGCCATGGGGAACCTGATCCGTCGCAACCAGCGGCGCTACGGCGGCTACATCGTGCACCTGGGCGTCGTCCTCATGGCCGTCGGCATCATCGGGAACTCGTTCTACCAATCCGAGGCGCAGGCCAATCTGGCCGTGGGTGAGAGCCTCTCCATTCAGAATTACACGCTGGTTTACCGCGGCCTGGGACAGCGCACCACGGCAAACCACGAGGCGATCTTCGCCAACCTGGATATCTATCGCGACGGCAAGTATATCGGCACGCTCCGCCCACAGAAGAACCTCTACTTCAAGACGCCGGAGCAGCCCACCACCGAGGTGGGAATCCGCATCGGGCTGTGGGAGGACCTTTACACCGTGTTGGCTGGCTGGGAGGACGGCGGCGCGCGAGCATCGCTGAAGGTCTACGTGAACCCGATGATGAGCTGGCTATGGCTCGGCGGAGCGGTGTTGATGTTGGGGACCGTCATCGCCATGTGGCCCAACCGTCGCCAGCCGGCCCGGGTCTCCGCCCGCATGCCAGCGGGAGCCGCGCCCACGGCGTGACCTCGGCTCCCGTAACGGGCGGCGGGGACCATCGTCTTCTTTCAAAGATCAAGGGGGAGGCAGGATTCAGACATCATGATCATCGTGATAGCCATTCTCATGGCCGCCATCTCCGTCGCCATCGTCGCCTGGCCTATCGTGCAACAGAGGCGATCGAACCATGTGGATACCGAGGGATCCGACGCCCTCGCCGAGCTGATGGAGCGCCGGGACAGCCTGCTGGCCGCGATCAAGGATCTGGAGTTCGATTACGCGATGGGCAAGATGGCGGAAGAGGATTTTCAAGTCCTGAATGCCCAATTACGGTCGGAGGCGATCGAAGTCCTCAAGCAGATCGATCAGCGCCAGGGCGTCAAGCCTGGCAAAGCGGCAGCCCGCCTGGAGCGCGAGATCTCACGCCGACGACGCAAGGCCGCGGCCCCGGCCGAGGACCTCGAAGCCCAAATAGAGGCTGAGATCGCAGCGCTCCGCCGACGATCCGCCCGGCGGGCGCCCGCCTCCGATCAGGCAGCCGGATTCTGTACCCGGTGCGGGGCGCCGCTCGAGGAGGGGGACCGTTTCTGCGGGCGCTGTGGCACGCCCGTCGCCTCTCCGGACGCGGCATGAAGCTTCCGTCTGAACGACAAACGAAGCCCCGACCCATGGGTCGGGGCTCCTCATGTTTCACGCTCAGTCACGGAAGGGTCCCAAGCAACCTACTGAGCCGCCCTCGGTCGGGTTGGCCGAACCCAGCCCCCTCAGGGCCGACCGACATCGGTCGAGGATGCTGCCCCGACCGTGTCCCCAAAATGGACCCTCACCACGACCAGCGCTCTGCCGTTCAATTGCTCGGGACTCGCTTCCGTATATAATTTAGCACGTCGGATGGACGGTGTCAATAGGGCCAAGCTTACCAATCGTGTTCCCCGGGGCCTTCCCCGCCCTCCCTACGTTTTTGCAACTCAGAGCACAGCCCCGCCCGGTCGCCGCGCTCAAACGAGAGGCCAGGGGTGACTACGCCCGGGGCCCGGCCCGGGGAAACGCGGAACCCGCAACACCCGCTCCACACGCAGGACGAACGCGCGGATCTCCTCCTCTGAGAGAAGGTGTCCCAACGCCTCTCGCAACTCGCCGGACTCCATCAGATGCTGACGCAACTCCCTCAGATCGTCCAGATATCGACGGGGAACCGGCTTGCCCTGAAAATCCCAGATCACCGTGCGCAGCTTGCGCTGGACGTGAAAGGTCAGCCCATGGTCCACCGCCCAGATCCGCCCATCGCGCCCCAGCAGGCAGTGCCCTCCTTTGCGATCCGCGTTGTTGGTGATGAGATCGAAGAGGGCGATGGGAAGCAGATCCCGCAGGCGCTCCTCACGAAAGGTGAAATAGTGAACCTCTGGGTCGTGATCGATGTAAAGCTGGAGCGATCCCAACCCATGCGGCCCCTCACGCAACACCGTGGGAGGAATCCACGGCCATCCCAACGCCTGGCTGACCAGATACGACGCCATCTCCCGCAGGCACAACGTCCCCGCCGGGAAATCCCATAACGGCGTCTCACCCCGCTGGGGCTTGTAGACGGCCAGCGCAGCCAGCGTATCATCCCGGACCGTAACCAGGAAGGTATAGTTGGAGCTCCACGGGATCAGCCCTTGCGGCTCGATCTCGCCCTCGCTCAGCAGCTTCAGGATCCGACCGACATCAACCGCTACCGCCTGTTCCAGGTCAACCTGCGATCTCTCCTCAGCTGACTCGTCCCGCGCCATCTCGCACCCTGCACCCGATCTCTTGATACCTGCCCTTCCGCTCATACCACAAAGAGCCGTCGACCGACTCAATAAGCGAGCCCGCCACCCCGGCCCGCCGCCTAGTATAGCATGAAAGCATCGCCCGCGACAACGATCGCATCAACAGATCAGGAAGCTTCTTCTGAGAATGTGCCTGAAAAATGCCGTTGCTTCTGCTATGGGGAGGCCCAGAGGGGCTCCGCCCCTCCGGAAAAAGCCCTTCTTTTGCCTTCGACCTGCCTGGCCTCGGCCTGGGTCCTGCGGGAAGGGCCGAGAAAGGCAGATGCAGGCCGAAAAAGTGGGGTTTTCCGTGGAGGGGAGGCCCCCTCCACACCTCCCCCTGTGGAGCTAGTCGTTGAGGGAGATCCCTCGGACATCTTGCCGGTAAATTTTCAGACACGCTCTGAGCCCCCTCGAGCTCCCCGCCGCATTTCCATACGAAACAGATATCCCCCCCCTCAATAGAGGTAGCGCGTTCTTTTCATGGAGGCCATCCCGCCAGATGCAAACTTCCTTGCGCGTTCTGGCGATGCAGCCCCTTCCATGCTATCATAGCCCGGCCGAAGGGCTCCGCCTCTACGATCAAGCGGCGAGAGCCTCTCACGACACCGGGGGAATCCGCCGGACAGAGCATAGAGGGAAACGGTGACGCATACAGAGAAACGGAAGCTGGTGGGACTGACGTACGCCGCAATGGCGCAGCACGGCATCGCCCTGGTGCTGATGGGCCCCGTACTGCCATCGATCATGGAGACGTTCAAGGTTCATGAGTCCGCGGCCGGGCTCATGCTGGGCCTCGGCTCTTTGGGATTCGCTTTGGGCCCGATGGTCGCCGGGACGATCACCGATCGAGCCGGGGTCAAGCGGGCGCTGCTCCTGGGGCTGTGGATCGAGGCGCTCATGCTCGGCCTGTTGGGATTCGCCCCGGCCTTCCGCTGGATCATCATCACCAACATGCTGTTGCACTTCTTCGCCGCCTTCGTGGAGACGTCCGTGAACGTGATGCCGACGCTCATCGAGCGCCGCAACGCCGGCTCCCTGATGAACATCGTGCACCTCTTCTTCAGCGTGGGAGCACTGGTCTCCCCGATCCTGGCCGGGATGATCCTGAAGACCACGGGAAGCTGGAGGCTGGTCTTCTGGTTCGTCGCCCTGCCCACGATCCTGCTGGCTCTGATCGCCTGGCGTACCCCCTTCCCGGACCAGCGCGCGGGGGCGGCCAAGACGAAGCGCCCTGTGCCCCTGGGGACCCTTCTGCGCGATCGCTCGATCTTGCTGGGAGCGCTGGCTCTCTTCCTCTACGTCGGCGCCGAGGTGGGCGTCTCCAACTGGATCGTCCTCTACCTGAAGCGCCGGCTGGGATTCGCTACCCTGGCCTCGACCTCCGGGCTATCCGTGCTGTGGGTGGGGATCATGGTGGGCCGGTATCTGAACTCCCGGCTGGCCCGAACCCGCTCCAGCCGAGAGCTGGTGCTGTGGGCGGGCGTAGGCGGGCTGTTCACCGGCCTCGGGCTGCTCACGGCCCGCACCCCGCTGATGGCGTACGTCTGGCTGGGGGCGATCGGCTTGTGCATGTCCGGCGTGTTCCCCAACATCATGGCCGAACTGAACGGACGAGATCCGGCGCGAGCGGGCGCCGTGACGGGCATCCTGACGGTGGGGGCAGCCGCCGGCGCCATGGTCTCACAGCCGCTGCTGGGCGTGGTCGCCGAGCGAATGGGGCTGCCAGTGGCCATGGCGCTGCCAGGGATCATGATGGGTCTTTTGACCGTCGCGTACCTGGGGGCGGTCGACATCAAGCCCGGGGAACGGGAGATGGAGGCGGCCAATCCGTGAACTGTCCTCAGCCGGTGGGCAAAAACAATCGCCCGGCCGATTTCCGGTCGGGCGACGTCTTTGTGAGAATGGTACCCTCGGCAGGATTTGAACCTGCGGCCTCAGCGTCCGCAGCGCTGCGCTCTATCCCCTGAGCTACGAGGGCACATGCACGCCAGACGGCGATTCACCGTCCAGCATCAGGCGGGGAGGAAGGGATTCGAACCCTTGGTGGAGGTTTTAGCCCCCACAACCGCTTAGCAGGCGGCCCCAATCGTCCACTCTGGCACCTCCCCAGACTGACGCTATAAGGTTGTTCATTCAGGCGGAGGGAGAGGGATTCGAACCCCCGGTGAGGTTGCCCCCACAGCGGTTTTCAAGACCGCCGCCTTCGTCCACTCGGCCATCCCTCCTCGAGGTTGGGGCCCTCCCCCTATGACGGTGCCAGTATACACAAGAGGGGACGAATTGTCAAAAGCGAGCGTTTTTGGAACCATCCCCTGGATAAGCCAAATGCCGGGGCCGCGGGGACCCCGGCATCCGGCAGAAGGGCTCAGAACGATCCCGTCGGGCGGCCGGGATCACCGGATCACCTCCACGCCGCCCATGTAAGGCCGCAACACCTCCGGCACGATCACGGAGCCATCCTTCTGCTGATAGTTCTCCAGGATGGCGATCATCACTCGCGGCAGCGCCAGCCCCGACCCGTTCAACGTGTGCACGAACTCCGGCCTGGCACCCGGCTCCGGCCGATATCGGATGTTCGCCCGCCGCGCCTGGAAATCCATGAAGTTCGAGCAGGAGCTGACCTCCAGCCACTCCCGGCAGCCCGGCGCCCACATCTCCACATCGTACTTGATGGCCGCCGTGAAGCTCAGGTCACCCGTGCACATCTGCACCACGCGATGCGGGATGCCCAAGCGGCGGCACACCTCCTCTGCGTTGTCCACCAGCTTCTCCAGCTCCTCGTCCGAGGTGTGCGGCTCCACGAACTTCACCATCTCCACCTTGTCGAACTGATGCCCCCGCTTGATGCCGCGCACATCCCGCCCGGCCGACATCTTCTCACGCCGCCAACAGGGCGTGTATGCCACGTGATAGATGGGCAGGCTGCCGGGCGGCAGGATCTCGTCCCGATAGAGGTTCGTGACCGGGACCTCCGCCGTGGGGACCCACCAGAGATCGTCCTCCACGTCGTGATAGAGATTGTCCTCGAACTTGGGGAGCTGGCCCGTCCCCACCAGGCACTCCCGCTTGACCACGAAGGGCGGATAGACCTCCGTGTAGCCATGCTCGCTGACGTGCAGGTCGATCATCCAGGTGATCAGAGCGCGCTGCAGGCGGGCGCCCAGCCCCCTGAGCACGTAAAACCGGCTGCCGGAGATCTTCACGCCCCGCTCAAAGTCGATGATCCCCAGGGCCGGCCCCAGGTCCCAGTGAGGGAGGGGCTCAAAGTCGAAGTCCCTCGGCTCCCCCTCCGTGCGGACCACCACGTTGTCGCGCTCGTCCCTGCCCACGGGCACCTTGGGATGTGGCAGGTTGGGGATCTGCAACATGGCATCGTGCAGCTCAGCCTCCACCTGTCGCAGGCGCTGATCCAACTCATTGATCCGCTGGCCGATCTCGCTCATCTCCGCCTTGATGGCCTCGGCCTCCTCCCGCTTTCCCTCTCGCATCAACTGCCCAATCCGCTTGCTGCCGGCGTTACGACGCGCGCGCAGCTCCTCCACCTCCGCCAGCAGGGACCGACGCTCCGCATCCAGCTCCAACACTCGATCGATCGGCGCGTCCTCCGCGCCCAGCTTGCGCATGGCATCTCGAACCATATCCGTCTGTTCCCGGATGATGCGGATGTCCAACATATCGAGACCTCCTCTGCCCTCCGAATGAAAAGCGCCCCTCATCCGACCAGGACGAGAGGCGCTCTCGTGGTGCCACCTGGATTCGCCCCGCGCTCACGCCACGGGACCTCCGCGGGTCTATCCGACCCCATCCGCTAACGGGGATGAACCGGCTCACCATACTGAGCACGCCGCCGTTCCGGTGAGCGACTCGGGAGGGGATTCGAGACGCCTGTGCTACCGCCTTGCACCACCCGGCGGCTCTCTGAAAGCACTACGACGCCCTACTCGTCTCCGTCGTCGTCGTTCTATACTATCCCTTTCTTACGAGCTTCAGTATAGCACGGCGCCGTAGCCATGTCAATCTCGCATCGGCCCTACGGTTGGGAGTATCCATCCCGTTATGTTATAATTTGGTCGGTTTCGCGTTCACCGACACGCACATCAGGTCCTGAGTATGATTCAGACCGGACACGGGTCTTCCACACATCCTATCTGGGGCGTTCTTCTCTGGCTCGTAGTCGGCTGGCTGCTCGCCGGCTGCGGCCAGGTCATCACCCGACCCACCCCCACGCCGACGCCGAAGGTCGCGGTGCCACCGCGAGCCACCCCCCGGCCGACGGCCACCCCGGCTCCTTACACGCCGGAGCCCACCCCCACACCGACGGTCACCCCTACGCCGGTGATCTACGTCGTGCAGCGGGGGGACAACCTGCTTCGCATCGCCGGGCTCTACGGGATCAGCGTGGAGGCCTTACAGGAGGCCAACGGCATCACCGACCCGCGACGACTGCAGATCGGGCAAGAACTGATCATCCCCCAGGAGGAGATCGCGTCGGGCGAGGCCACCCCCACCCCCACACCCACCCCGATGCCCATCGAGATCGAAAACCTGACCTTCCACCGGGCCCCCACAGGGGAGTTGTGGTGTCTGGGTGAGGTGCGCAACATCAATCAGGTGCCTCTGGAGCAGGTGCAGATCGAGATCGTCCTGGTGGATGAGGCGCAGAAGGAGCTGGCGCGGGCCACGACCTTCGTGCAGGCGGACCTGATCGAAGCGGGCAAGCGGGCCCCCTTCGTGGTCCAGTTCGATGGCACCCCGCCGCCGTTCGCCAGCTATCGGATCGGGCCGCTCAGCGCGGTGCCCGCCTACATCGGAAGCTACTACCGCGATCTGGAGGTGCGAGACACGAACGGCCAGGGGGAGCGCTACGCGGCCTATCGGGTGACCGGACGCATCGTCAACGTGGGGCCGGAGGAGGCGGTCGGGGTCAACGTGGTCGTCACCGTTTACGACGCATTGGGGCGCGTGATCGGCGTGCGTCGGGGCGTCCCCAAGCACAACGTGATCCCTCGCGGCGGGGACACCACATTCCGGATCGAGGTCGTGCCCATCGGTGGGCCGGTCGCCACCTATACGGTGCTGGCCCAGGGGCGCCGGCTTCCCACACCAACTCCCATCCTCGGAGACTGAGTGATGGCCATACAGCTCGTTCGTCTGCCGGATACGACGGAGGCGGTGGCCGCGCGGGCGCTGGAGACCCCGTGGCTTTACCGCTTCCTGCGCAAAGTGATCCGCGTGCTCCTGACGCTGCTCTTTCGCGTCGAGATCATCGGGGCCGAACACCTCAACCAGCCGGGGGGGCCGCTGCTGGTCGTCACCAACCATCTGCACTGGCTGGACCCACCCATCGTCTTCGCCATCTTCCCCCTGCGCACCACGGTGTTCGCCGCGGAGAAGTGGAGCACGCATCCCATCATCGGCGACCTATTCCGGCTGGTCGGGAACGCGATCTTCGTCCAGCGGGGCGAGGTGGATCGCCGGGCGCTCGGGAAGGCGCTGGCCGTGCTGAAGGCGGGCGGGGTTCTGGGCATCGCGCCGGAGGGGACCCGCAGCAGAACGGGGAAGCTGCAACGCGGGAAAGGCGGGGCCGCGTATCTGGCCTCCCGGACCGGCGCGCCGATCCTTCCCATCGGCCTCAGCGGCCAGGAGAAGGCGTTTCGAACGCTCCTGTGCCGTCTGCGCCGCCCTACCATCCGAGTCGTCGTGGGAGAGCCCTTCACACTGCCCGGCACGCCCAACCGGGCCAAAGGAGACGAGCTGGACGCGTACACGGACATGATCATGCGCCGCCTGGCGGCGCTTCTCCCCCCGGAGTACCGCGGGGTTTATGGATAGGGACGCCATGCACCCTCGCGTCTGTCCCCTATTGAGGGGGAAAAACCGGCGAAGTGCGCCATTGCTCCGCCCCCATCCCTTCAACCGCTGCCTGATGATGCAGGCGAGGATGGCGCCGCGCCAGGACACCCAGACCCGTTACTGTCTGGGCGGGCGACACGCGCTCTGCCCCCTATACGTCGCCCATGCCCATGGCTCAGCGCCCTCCCCACCCACGCGATCGTGGCCACACCGGATCCTGGCAGCGATCCTCGTCACCATCCTCGTCCTCAGCTCGCTCGCCTGGTATGGATGGAGCCACATGGGAGTGCCTTCCTTCCCCACCCCGGGCACGACGTCCGCGCACCGCATGGCGCTCGCCACCGCCATCGCGCCGATCGCGCTGGCGGCGCCCCCGCGGGTGACCATCCTGCCCGCCTCGTCCCAAACGCCCCCTCCCCAGCGCACACCCTGGCTGACGCCGACGCCTCAGAGGGCGGAGGAGACGGGCGAAGCAGACGCCCTCCCCCCATTTCACCCGGAGACGGCCGAAACCTCAGGGCCTCTCACGGACACACCGCCCACGGACCCGCCCTCCGCAGCACGCGGGACTCCGACCGGCACCCTCACCCCCACCTATACCCCAACGCCAACTCCCCGGGGGCCGGAGCAGGAGGCCACGCCGGTGGCGACGGCGGAGATCAGCTTCATCGCCTTGAATCCCTCGGCCACGCCGACCTCCGTCCACCTCCCCAACGGGGCCGCGCTCCAGCCGGAGGCCACCGCGACGGCCTCTCCCTCTCGCCTTCAGCCCACGGCCTCTCGCCGAGTTCAGGTCGCCACGCCGACGCCTCTGCCGCCTGATCGGATCGTCGCCACGAGCATCGGGCTGGACGCGCCGGTGGTGCCGGTCGGCCAGAGGATGGTGCAGGTGGGCGGGCAAACGGCGGTAATCTGGGACGTGGCCGACTACGCGGCGGGCTGGCACAAGGATTCGGCCCGGCCGGGGCAGCGCGGCAACATCGTCATCTCCGGGCATCACAACATTAAGGGGGAGGTCTTCCGTTACGTGGTGCAGCTGGAGGAGGGCGACGAGATCGTGCTATACGCAGGGGGCCGCCCTTACCGATACGTCGTCCAGCGCAAGATGATCCTGAAGGAGAAGGGAGAGCCCCTGGAGGTGAGGCAGAGGAACGCCCGCTGGATCGCCCCCTCCTCCGACGAGCGGCTGACGCTGGTGACCTGTTGGCCCTACACCAGCAACACCCATCGCGTCATCGTGGTCGCCAAGCCCGTGAGGACCCCGGCGGCCCACCCAACGTCCTCGCTCGACCACCTGACGCCATGAGCACATGACGGGAAACATCCCGCGAGTTTCCCAACGCGGTGGCCCTTTCTCTGGCCCCATAGCGAAGCGCGAGGCTGCCCGCGATCACATCTCCCCGCTGCGATCGCCCGGACGCACCGTCAGCGCCCAGCCGGCGGCGACGAGCCCGAGCAAGATCCAGAGGAACAGCCCGGGCTTGGCTCCCAGGGCGACCGCGTCCGTGAGGCCGTACACGTCATGGGCTACCAACCCCGCCAACGCGCCGGCGGCTGTCCAGCGCATCACCGGCGAGCCCGCGGTGCGGAAGGTCTGGTAAGCCAGCACGATCCCCAGGATCTGAATCGCCAGGAACGCGACCAGGCCGGGTATGCCCAGATCCACCCCCGTCTGCAGAAGCTCATTATGCGCATGGCCGATGTCCTGATCCGGCGGGACCAGGAAAAGCGGATATAAAATGGGAACCACGTATCGGAAGGTCCCCATCCCCATCCCCGTGAACGCGAAATCCTGGATCCCGTAGAGCGCCCGTGACCAGATCTCCACGCGCCCCTTCAAACTGATGCTGGTCACCGTTCCCAACTCAAGGGCATCCTCCCCGCCGCCATCCAGGAGCGCCGTCAGCTCATGGGGACGAACCACGAGGAAGAGGGATAGGATGGCCACACCTCCCAGAACCAGTGCCAGCCTTCCCCACCGCCCGGAGGCCGCGAACAGGAGCGTCCCCACGCCGACCGCGACGCCTATCCACGCGCTGCGGGACTGGGTGAGCAGCAGCACCAGAGCCATGGCCGCCGTCAATGCGGCGAGCAGCAGGCCGGCTGCCACGGTCGAGGGCGCACGGCGACGAGACCACAGCCCTATGGCGACCATCGGCGGGAGGAAGAAGACCCATGTCAGCGCGCCGCCGACCTCGTTCGGGTGAAACCCGCCCTCAGCGCCGGGAAGGCTGTGGATCAGCCGAGGAATCCTGCTCCCGATCTGCTGGAGGGCCGGGACCTTACTCCCCCACTGCGTGCCCACCAACACGAGCCCGGTGAACGCCGCGATCACGGCCAGCAGCCCGAACACGGTGATCTGGAACCGCCCGGAGGTATAGGCGAACCCGACCACGACGTAGAGAGCGGTCACCCCCAGCAGCACGCCGGAGATCTTGGGCAGGCTGACCGTGATATCATACGTGGCGTACAGGCTGACCAACACCATCAGCAGGAGCAGGGCGATGGCGACATCATAGGGGGTACGGCGGAAGAACCGCCCGGTGAACCACCGATTCCCCAGCAGGATAAGGGGCAAAACCAGCAGGGCAAGCGTTCGCCACCCCCCCGGGAACAGGAGGCACGGGGCCGCCAGCCCCAGCAGGAATACAGCAACCCAGGTCCACCAACGCTCACGTCGCATATGACCGCCTGTCTCGCATCGCCCACTCCGGGAGGGGATCCCCCTAGAGCGCGTCTGAAAAACCACCGGTAAGGCGCCTGGAGGGCTCCCTCAACGACCAGCTCCACAGGGGGAGGTGTGAAGGAGGCCTCCCCTCCACGGAAACCCCACTTTTCCGGCCAGCACCTGCCTAGCCTCGACCCATTCCGAAGGACCCAGGCCGAGGCCAGGCAGGTCGAAGGCAGAAGAAGAGCTTTTTCCGGAGAGGCAAATCCCCTCCGGGCCTCCCCATAGCAGAAGCAACGGCGTCTCTCAGACCCGCTCTCAGGCCAAAACCTCTATCGCCGCTTCAACGAACGCTGTGCTATAATTTAAGCGGAGGCCATCTTTTCGTCAACATCCCGTTCACCCAGACCCATCAGACACCCGGGAGGCCACTTTGCGGAGACGTCATGGGTAAAGGCCAGATCGTATTGTCCCACCTCCAGGCGGAGCGAATCCTGCAGGCCAGAGAAAAGGGCCTGCAAGAGATCGAGGTCTCCCCTGACCTGGGCTTGAGCACGGTAACCGCCGTCCTCACCTCCGACGGCGCACGATTCCCACAAGGCGTCCTCCTCACCTGGGACGCGCTCCGGAAGATCCGGAAGACCCCGCAAAGCTGCTTCCAGATCGAGAGCGATGGGATCCGCAAGATCCAGGCCTTCTCCGAGATGACCAACCGTTTCTACAGCCTGATGCCCACCTCAGGCGCGCCCACGCTGCTGATCTCCGGGACCCCCATGCACCGCATCAAAGGGACGGATCCTCACAGGGACACGCTCGCGAAGATCCGGACGATCGCGCCCATCACCGGCCGCGTCCTGGACACGGCCACCGGGCTCGGCTACACGGCCATCGAGGCGGCCAAGACGGCCGAGCACGTCATCACCATCGAGCTCGACCCGACCGTCCTGGAGATCGCCCGGCAGAATCCCTGGTCTCAGGCGCTCTTCGACCATCCCCGGATCACGCAGATCATCGGCGACAGCTTCCAGGAGGTCCAACGATTTGAGGATGCGACGTTCACCCGGATCATCCATGATCCCCCGATGTTCAGCCTGGCCGGGGATCTCTACTCCGCGGAGTTCTATCGACAGCTCTTCCGGATACTCAGACCCGGTGGGCGCCTGTTCCATTACATCGGGGATCTGAACAGCCGTTCGGGGCGCAACGTAGCCAGAGGCGTCATCCGGCGGCTACAAGAGGCCGGATTCCGGCGCGTCACGCGTCGCCCCGAGGCGTTCGGCGTGGTCGCCTATCGGTGACCCGCCGCCAGCGCCGACGACGCCGGACACGGGGCCACCGGAGGCTCCGCACGGGAGGCGGCGGGAAGGGCCGCTCCCCCGCAGCCCTCATGAGGTCAAGCCGTCCGGCAGCCAGGACGCAATACAGGAGGAGAACCAGATGATCATCCACACACGTACACCTGCCCGAGCCGGACTGATCGGCAACCCATCAGACGGGTTCAACGGGGTCACCATCTCCTTCACCTTCGACGCCTTCTGGGCCGAGGTCGCGCTCTGGGAGTCGCCGGAGCTGGAGATCCGCCCCTCGCCCCGCGATGCTACCTGCTTCGCGTCCGTAGAGGACCTGGTACGCAACGTGACCAATTACGGGTACTATGGCGGCATCCGCCTGATCAAGGCGATCATCAAGGTCTTTGTCGACTACTGCCAGTCGCTGGGCATCGACCTGGACAACAAGAACTTCACCATCAGCTATCGATCCAACATCCCCCTGCGCGTGGGGCTGGCGGGCTCCAGCGCCATCATCGCTTCCACGCTCAGGGCGCTCATGCGCTTCTACGGCGTCTCCATCCCCAAGCAGATCATGCCCAACCTGATCCTCAGGGCGGAGACGGAGGAGCTCAAGATCGGGGCCGGCCTCCAGGACCGGGTGGTGCAAACGTACGGCGGCGTCGTCTACATGGACTTCGATCGGGAGCTGATGAGCCGGGGCTTCGGCCACTACGAGAACCTGGACCCGGCACTGCTGCCGCCGCTGTTCATCGCCTATGATGACTCCGCCACCGAGGGGACCGAGGTGTTCCATAACGATGTGCGGGAGCGATACGCCCGGGGCGAGAAGCTGGTGGTGGAGACCATGGAGGCCATCGCGGAGGGGGCGCGACGCTTCCGGGAGGCCATGGAGGCGGGCGATCTCGACGAGATGGAGCGCCTCATCGACCGCAATTTCGCCCTGCGCTCGCAGATCTACCGCATCAGCGAGCTCAATCAGCGGCTCATCCAGGCGGCCCGGGACGCGGGGGCCCGTGCGAAGTTCTGCGGCTCCGGCGGGGCGGTCATCGGCATCTGCCGGGACGATGAGATGTTTCGCCGGTTGCAGAAGAACTACCAGGCCATCGGCGCCACCGTGCTGCGCCCCCGGGTGGTGACCTACGACGAGGAGCCGTGCTGCTGATCTTCTCGCCCACGCCCGAGCGTTTGTCACCCCTTCATCACTGTGCTAGAATATTTTGCTGCTCTCACGCAAAGCGCCGTGTGCAAGGCGCCAGCGAGAGAGGCGGACCTGTCCTACCGCCCCGATCGCGACGTCCATCCCCCATCTTTCGGAGAGGAACCAGGGGCGGGATCATGCGAAGGACGGGCCCGGCGGATCATGGAGCATCCGACGAGGCACAGGCGCACCGGGTTTCCCCGGCGCAGGCGGACCCCGCCTGGGGCATGCCACGGCAGGACGAGAGGCGGATCTCACCCCAGGGTGTACATCCATGGCCCGCAGCCTGGTAACCCATATATCCGAAGGGACGGTCTTTCATCTTCATGCGAGCGCTGAGGTACATAGCCAGCATCATCATCGTTGCGCTCATCCCGTTGCTCACCTTCGCGGCCGGGTTCGGCGCTCATTGGTACCTGACGCGGGATCGAAGCCCAGAGGCGACCGAGGACTTTCAGGTCTTCTGGGAGGCCTGGCACATCCTGGAACAGTCCTATCTGGGTGAGGACCCGCCGGTCAAGCAGCGCGTCTACGGCGCCATCCGCGGCCTGGTGGACGCCTATCAAGACCCTTACACGGTCTTCGTCGAGCCACAGCCCCGCCAGAGGGAACGAGAGGAGCTGCGGGGCGAGTTCGGGGGCATTGGCGCCTGGATCATCCGGGAGGACGACGGCACATACACGCTGCGCCCCATGCAGGACAAGCCGGCCCAGCGCGCCGGGATCCAAGAGGGGGACGTCCTCGTCGCCGTGGACGGGCACGAGATCACCCCCGATATGTCCCTGGACGACGTGGTCAGCCTGATCCGTGGGCCGGTCGGAACCATCGTGCGCATCCAGGTGCGCCGCGCCGGGGTGGACGACGTGCTCACGTTCGAGGTCGAACGGGCCCGCATTGAAACGCCCAGCGTGGAGTGGCGCATCTTGGACGCGCCGCCCCACACGGGGTATATCCGGCTCTCCATCTTCAGCGAGCGCACGGCCGATGAGCTGACCGACGCCCTGGAGGATCTGACAGGACAGGGCGTCACCCAACTGGTGCTGGATCTGCGACACAACAGCGGTGGCCTGCTGGATGCCGCGATCGACGTCGCCAGCACGTTCCTGCGAGATGGCGTAGTGCTCTACGAGCAACGCGCCGGGAACGAGGAGAAGACGTACGAGGTGCGCAGCCGACCGATCGTATTCGACGGCCCGATGGTCGTCCTGGTGAACGGGGCCACCGCCAGCGCGTCGGAGATCGTGGCCGGAGCGCTGCAAGATCACGGCCGGGCGAAGCTGTTTGGAGAGAAGACATTCGGGAAGGGATCGGTACAGCTGGTGCACGATCTATCGGACGGCTCCTCGCTGCATGTGACCTCGGCCCGGTGGCTGACGCCCAAGCGGCGCCAGATCGATGGGCAGGGGTTGGAGCCGGACTTCCCGGTGGAGATCACGGAGGAGGATCAACAGGCAGGACGTGACCCCGTGCTGCAACGAGCGCTCAAGTGGTTAAGCGCTCTCCCTCAGGCGCAAAAGTAAGCGGAAGGCAGGGACACGGCCGCTATATCTTGATATGAGAGGATACGAGATGGACGCTTCTGGATCAAATCGCATACTGAAATGGCTGATCGCATCCGTCCTGGCGCTCAGCCTGACGGGCTCCGCCTTTATCGTGGGCTTTGGCGTGGGATTTGGCACGGGACGGTGGACAGCCCCCGCCCCTGCGGAGGCCAGCGTCTCATTGGCCACGCCGGTCTGGCACGTGACGCCGCTGCCCACGGCGACCCCGCGCCCACAGGTCAAGGAACCGGATACGGAAGGGTTGTGTCCATCCCCCGACGGGGAAGAGGGAAGGCTGGATCGCCTGCCCGAAGAGCCGAAGGAGTTTCGGGTCTTCTGGGAGGCTATGCAGGCGCTTCAAGAGGATTACTACGGCGAGCTGCCGGACAATCAGGAGATGACCTACGGCGCTATCCGCGGGGTGCTGGAGCTCCTGGATGACGAGAACACCTCTCTGCTCGATCCCCAATCGGCTCAGTTCTTCAGCTCGGACCTGTCCGGCAGCTTCGAGGGGATCGGGGCCCGGGTCGACCTGGCCCCCGGGGGCGGCGTGCGCGTCGTGGAGCCATTCGAGGGCCAACCCGCCTACAAGGCCGGCATCCGGCGGGGAGACATCATCATCAAGGTGGATGGCAAGGACGTGACCAACATGTCGCTCAGCGACGCCATCCAGCTCATTCGCGGCCCCAAGGGCACGACGGTTCGGCTGCTCATCAAACGGCCGGGCGAGCCGGACCTCATCGAGGTGAAGGTGGTCCGTGATCGCATCGAGATCCCCGTCATCGAGTATAAGATGCGGGACGATGGGATCGCCTACCTGAAGCTGAGCGAGTTCAACAGCCGGGCCCCGGATCTGGTACGCCAGGCGTTGCGGGAGCTGTTGCGGCAAAAACCCAAGGGGCTGATCCTGGATCTGCGCGGCAACCCGGGCGGCCTGCTGGATTCCGCCGTGGAGATCGGCAGCCAGTTCGTCGGCGAGGGTGACATCCTCATCGAGCGCTTCAAGGACGGACGCGAGCGCGCCTACCCGGCCCGCCGGGGCGGCCTGGCGACCGAGATCCCGCTGGTCGTGCTGGTGAACGACGGCAGCGCCAGCGCGTCGGAGATCGTGGCGGGCGCCATCCAGGACGCCGGCCGCGGGCCTCTGATCGGCGTCACCACCTTTGGGAAGGGGTCGGTGCAGGTGCCCCACTACCTGAGCGATGGCTCGCTGCTCCGCGTGACCACGGCCCGCTGGTTCACCCCTAAGGGACGCGGCATCGACGGCAAGGGGCTGAAGCCGGACATCGAGGTGGAGCGCACGCTGGAGGATCGGGCGGCCGGGCGTGACCCCCAGCTCGACCGGGCTGTGGAATACCTGCTCACGGGCAAGTGAGGAAACCGCCCTACCGGAGAAACGATGGCAGCGATTAAGACGATCGCCACGAACCGCAAAGCCTATCACGATTACCACATCGAGGAGACCATCGAGGCGGGCATCGTGCTCACCGGCACGGAGATCAAATCCATCCGCCAGGGGAAGGTGAACCTGCGCGATGGGTTCGCCATCATCCGTGACGGCGAGGTATGGCTGCTCAACGTGCACATCGCGCCCTACGAGGGTGGCAACCGGATGAATCACGAGCCCCGGCGGGAGCGAAAGCTGCTCCTGCATCGGCGGGAGATCAACCGGCTGGCCAGTCGCGTGCAGGAGAGGGGGTGGACGCTGGTGCCGCTGCGGCTATACCTGAAGGACAACATCGCCAAGGTGGAGCTGGCGTTGGTGCGTGGGAAGCGACAATACGATAAGCGCCAGGCCATCGCCAAGCGGGAGGCGGAGCGCGAGATACGCCGAACGGCGAAGCAGATGGCTCGCGAATACTGACCGGCGCGTGAGCGCAGATCGCAACGATCGTGAACGGGAAAGGCCGGGCTCGTCGCCCGGCCTTTTCGCGTCCATATCCCCGGCCCATCACCCATCGGGGAGTCGATTCTCCTGAGCGATGCGCCCGGGTCCGCTCACCTCGCCCATCGTTCCCGCAGGAAGTGAGCCGCCATCTTGGGGCGGCGATCACGGGTGAAGACCCCCTTCAGGTTCAACCCGCCCGCCCGCCGCGTCGATTGGGGCGTCTTGAAATCGGCGAAATTCCAGATGTGCATCCCCACGACGAAGGGGCGCTCGGCGGCCACGTCCAGGTAACGCCGGAGCATCTCCACCTGATATTCCTCGCTCCACATCTCCGGCGGGTCGCTGTGCAGGCCGGCGATGGTGTCGGCCCCGAACTCGGTGAGGATGATGGGCTTGCCCAACTTCCCATGGAGGCCATCCAGCGTCTGTCTCAATACCTCGGCCGCCTCGTCCAGCCTTCCTCCCTGCGCGTACCACCCCCAGTACAGATTGATGCACACCACATCGGAGAGGGCCATCCACTCCGCCGGTCCCCCCATGAGGCTGGCGAACACGGCCGGGCGCGTGGGGTCGAGCTCTCGCGCCAGGCTCAACAGCTCGGACAGGAAGGCGGCTCCCAAGGCGTCCTTCTCCCGATCCACATCCCCGCCCAGGAACCGCCGGATCATGTCCGACGGCATGGGCTCATTGGCCACGCTCCACATGATCACGCTGGGATGATTCTTATCCCGCGCGATCAACTCCCGGAGCTGCTGTCGGCACACAGCCAACCTCTCTTGAACGTTCCCCCCGCCATCCTCAAAGAACAAGCCCACGCCGGGCGTCTCGTCGATGACGAGGATGCCCTCCCGGTCGGCCATGAACATGGCCTCCTCCGAGTAAGGGTAATGGGACGTGCGATAGGAATTGGCCCCCACCCACTTGAGTAGCGCGTAGTCCTTGACGATGAGCGGCATGTTCAGCCCGCGGCCGTGGATGGGGAAGTCCTCATGTTTGCCAAACCCCTTCAGAAAGATCGGCCGACCGTTCAGCAGGAGTTGGTCGCCCTCCACCCGGATCGTGCGGATGCCGATGTCCAGACGGTAACGGTCCACAACCTGCTCTCCCCGGGTGAGGAGGACGGTCAGATCGTGGAGATAGGGATCGTCCGGGCTCCACAGGCGGGCACGGGGGACGCGTAGCGTCGTTTGGGCCGCCCCCGCGGTGAAAACGAGCGGGATCTCGAGATCTCCCTCCGCCCCGCGCAGGATCACCCTCCCCTCGCCATCCTCGCCATCGCCCCGGGTCACGGCGACGTGCACCAGCCCATCCTCCCCCTCGATCTCGGTCACCACGGTTACGTCCTCGATGTGGGCCGACGGCACGGTGTACAGGACCACGGGCCGGTGCAGCCCGGCGTAAGGGAAGAAGTCGAAGTGCGTGCTGGGGTATCCCCCCAAGAACTCGCCGATGGGGCCGCTCGCCACGTTGCCCGGCGGCACCCGGGTGGGCATCAGTTTGCCCTCCACAGCGACGGCGATCACGTTGGGCTCGCCCCACCGGACCTGCTCGGTGATCTCGAAGGCGAAGGGAAGATGGCCGCCTTGATGCTCGCCCAGAAACTCTCCATTGATCCAGACCCGGGCCGCGTAATTGGCCGAGCCCACGCGCAGGAAAATGCGCTGTCCCTTCCACTCGCGGGGGATGTAGGTCTCACGCAGGTACCAGGCCAGTCCCAGATAGTCTCGCGTGTCCTGGAACTGCTCGTTCCAGCTTCCGGGGACGGCGATCACGCGCGGGGCGGGCAACCCATGGAACCATCCCTCCCGCTCGCCCACCCCCTCCGGGTCCAGCTTGAACGCCCAGAGGCCGGACAGATCGAGTACGTTGCGAACGTCGTTCTGTTGAGGATACAGCATGTACCTATCTCCTTCGCCGGTCTTGTCCGTGAAACAGCTTGGACGCACAGGGCCTTCGCATGGCCCCGCGCGTCCAAGGCCATCATCCCGATATACAGGCATCCCCTCCTACGCCTGGACAGCCGATCGCTCCACCTCCTCCGCGGCGATCCTCGCCCACTCCCACAACCGCTGCGGCTCGTACCGCACGGTGGAGATGTCCTTCATGATCACCTCCACGGCACAGCCGCGCATTTTCTCCAGCGCCTGGCGCAACTCCCGGCGGGCCAGATCGGGATCCCACACGTCCGAGGCCAGCACCGCGGGGTTCGGTTTGTAGGACAGGACGTAATCACGGCCGATCTCTCGCACGGCCGTCTCCACATCGGCCCAAGGGCTGATGGAGATCTTGCGCAGGTTCGGGATGCTCCTGAGGATGTGGATCTTGTGGTGCAGTGGCTCGCAACAGCCGTAGTAGGCCAGGCCGAACCGCTCTAGCCAGCGCCGCTCGTACCTGAGGGCGAACTCCTCATGCATCTCCGGCGAGACGCCCACGAAGATCTGCGCCGTGGCGCACCCCCAAAGGTCTGCGGCCCGCACGTGTCCCGGATCGAAGTCGGCCTGGGGCAGCTCGGCCGTATACCCGTACCCTCCGGAGCCGACGCGAACGTTCGTGTTGTTCAACGACAGGAGCCCCTGCCGCTCCAACTGCTCCAGCCGCTCGAGATGTGCGCTGACCAGGCGGTCCATCGCCGCATGAACGAGCTCCGGCCGCTCGACCAGGTCCATGAGCGCCTCGTGCACGCCCCACCAGGTGACCAACTGATCCCACGGGGCGAACCACATCCCGGGCACGCCACGCTTCTCCACCTCCAGGATCCCATCGAAGATATCCATCATCGCCTGGTAGCGGCATTCGCTGGCCTCGGCATCGTGCGTGACCACAGGCGCCTGGATCTTCTCCAGATCCCCCTCGTCTCGGATCTGGGGATGGAATCGACGGGAGGCGACCCCCTCAGCGTCCGCATAGATCCGGTCGGACTCCTCTTGGATCCCAAAGCCGCTCTCGTGGATGACAAGGGGAGCGTAGAGCTTTCGCTCGACGACCATATCGCCGGGCATGTGCTCCCACTGGTAGATCGTCCGACGGAGCTGAACCTCCAGCTCCCGCGCCCAGGGATGGCTCGTCTCCGGCCGCAGCTCCCCGTCCACATCCATCTCGTGCCATGGGATCTCGTTGATCCAGACCACGGGCCTGACCGGATCCAGATCGTTGACGCGACGCCACAGCTCCACCCGCTCCTGCTGAACGGGCAGCTCGGCGATCTCGGCGATCCGCCCCGCGAGCCGACGCAAGACCGCTCTATCCGTTTCCGGAACGTCTAGGGCATACATGTGTCCCCCCATCTCCAGCTCCCCTCACCCTCGATCAGCCAAGGGCCCAGCCCACCGAGCCCACACATGATGTCCATTTCGCCTCACCGCCGGACGGGGTCAGAACGCCCCTCAGGAGACGTCTCGGCCATCCCTTTTGGCTCCCCCGCCCCATCCAGGCGATCCACGCGCCCGGCCCCGCAGATCCTCCGCGTGACCCGGGGATCGCCATAGTAGGCGACGTTCCCCCCACCGGACACGAGCACGTCCATCTCCTCACGCGCCCGGACGACCGCCCGCCCCGGGCCGTGCACCCGGACCTCGGCGACCCGGCTGTCCAACCCGGCCCCATCGCAGCGGCCCGCCCCGCTGACGCGCACCTCCAGGCGATCGACCCGGCCCGAGAGGCGCGCCACCCCCGGCCCGTTCACCCGCACCACCAGGCGCTCCACGTCGATGCCCTCCAGGTCCACCGTCTCCGCCCCGTTGACCACGATTTCCAGCCGCGCCTCATCGGCATCCGGGGCCTCGCCCGCCGCCGAACGGCCCCCATCGGCAGGTTCATCCGAGGCCAGGGCGGGCACGGCCGCGGCGGGACGCGCCACCTCCGGGATCTCCTCGTCCGGGAACTGCTTGCGATACATCTCGTAATAGGCGCCGCGACGCGCCAGCAGCTCCTCATGCGTGCCGCGCTCCACGATGCGGCCGTCCACGATCATCAGCACCTGGTCGGCGTTGCGAATGGTGCTCAGCCGGTGGGCGATGACGAAGCTGGTCCGCCCGCGCAACAGGCGGTCCAACGCCCGCTGGATCAGCATCTCCGTGCGGGTGTCCACGTTGGAAGTCGCCTCGTCCAGGATGAGGATACGGGGGTCGGCCAGTACCGCGCGAGCGAAAGCGATGAGCTGTCGCTGTCCCTGGGAGAAGTTGGAGCCCCGCTCCTGCACGCGAGTCTGATACCCATCCGGCAGCCGGGAGATGAAGTCGTGGGCGTTGACCAGCCGGGCGGCCGCCTCCACCTCCTCATCCGTCGCGTCCAGCCGCCCATAGCGGATATTATCCGCCACCGTGCCCGAGAAGAGGAACGTATCCTGGAGGACGATCCCCATCTGGCGACGCATGCTGGCCTGCCTCACCCGACGTACATCCATGCCATCGATGAGCACCGCGCCGTCCCACACGTCATAGAAGCGCATGAGCAGGTTGACGATGCTGGTCTTGCCCGCGCCCGTCGGCCCGACCAACGCCAACGTCTGCCCGGGCCTGGCCTCCAGGCAGATATCGTGCAGCACCTCCTCGCCGGGCTTGTAGCCGAAGTACACGTGATCGAACACCACATGCCCTCGGATCGGGGGCATCTCGATGGCATCCGGCGCGTCCTGGATCTCGGGACGCTCATCCAGCAGGTGGAAGATGCGCTCCGCCCCGGCCAGGGCCGACTGCATCGTGGTGTAAAGCTGGGAGATCGATCGGATCGGCATGAAGAAGCGCTGCACGTATCCCAGAAAGGCCACGATCAGGCCGACGGAAGCCTGCCCCTGCACGGCCAGATAGCCCCCATATCCGGCCACGATGGCCATCGCGATGGCGCTCAGCAGGTCCACCGCGGGCGTGAAGGCGGCCGTGATGGTCCGGGCGTAGATGTTGGCATCCCGGTTGGCCGCGTTCAGCTCGTAGAACCGCCGGAGGTTGGCCTGCTCCCGGGCGAACGCCTGCACCTCCCGCACGCCGGAGATGTTCTCCTCCAGCTCCGCGGAGACGGCCCCGATCCTCTCCCGCGTGCGACGAAACGCCACCCGCGCCCGGCGGGCGAAGTAGAGTGTCGTCACGACCATGAAGGGGATGACCGAAAAGGAGACCAGGGCCAGCCGGGTCTGCATGCGCAACATCACCACGATGATCCCCACCAGGGACAGCGAGTTGATCACCGTGCGGTTCAGCCCATTGCTCAGGAACTGGTTGATGGTGTCCGTATCATTGACCAAACGGCTCATCAGATCGCCGGCGTCATGGGTGTCGAAGTAGCGGATCGAGAGCCGCTGAATCTGCTCGAAGATATCATCCCGCAGACGCTGCAGGGTGCGCTGGGCCACCACCGCCATGGTGTAGTTGCTCAACGCGTTGAAGACATACCCGGCCAGGATCGTCCCGGCGAGCATCCCCATGGTCACCGCCAGCCCGTGGCGATCCCCCCGGGCGATGAACTGATCGATAGCCCTGCCGACCAGATAGGGGGCGGCCAGAGGCGTTAACGAGGCGCCTACCGTGGCGATGGTCACCAGCAGCAACGTCAGCCGATGCGGCCACAGATAAGCGAAAAGCCGCCGCGCCGCCTGGCGACGATTCCTGGCCTTCTCCGGCGTGCGGGCCAGCCCCCGCAAACCACCATGAAACATCAATCCACCCCTCTGAACCGCGCTGCATCGGCCGCGGTCTGGGCCTCCCGAAGGGCGCCGTTGCCATCCCCGGGAACGGTCACCCCGGTGAACCACCTGGACCGCTGACCGCCCAGTTGCAGATAATAGATCTCCGCGTAGATGGGGCTGATCTCCAACAGCTCCTCATGCCGTCCCTGAGCCACCAGCCGCCCGCGATCCAACACCAGGATGCGGTCCGCCCGCCGGACGGTGCTCACCCGCTGCGCGATGATGAAGGAGGTGCGCCCCTCCATGAGGCGCTCCAACGCCCGCTGGATGCGCGCCTCCGTCTCCACATCGACGCTGGAGGTGTAGTCATCCAGGATCAGGATGCGCGGGTTCGTCAGCAGCGCCCGGGCGATGGCGATCCGCTGCTTCTGCCCACCCGAGAGCCCCACGCCTCGCTCGCCCACGCGGGTCTCATATCCATCCGGGAAGCCCACGATGAACTCGTGCGCCTCGGCTGCCCGGGCGGCGGCGATGATCTCGTCCATGCTGGCATCCGGCCGACCGAACGCGATATTCTCCCGGATGGTGCCCGTGAACAGGTTCGTCTCCTGCAACACGATGCCGATCTGCGAGCGCAGGCTGTGCAACGTCACATCGCGCACGTCGTAACCGTCGATGCGGACCGCGCCGGACTTGACATCATAGAAGCGCGGGATCAGGTTGATGATCGTCGTCTTGCCCGAGCCCGTCTCGCCCAGCAAGGCCACCGTCTCGCCCGGCTCGACCACGAAGGAGACATCCTTCAGGGCATCCTCGCTGGCGCCAATGTAGCGGAAGTACACGTGATCGAACTCCACGCGCCCCCGGACGGGAGGCAACTCGATGGCATCCGGGCGCTCCTTCACCTCCGTCTCCGCATCCAGGATCTCGAAGATGCGTCGGGCCGAAGCCCCCGCCCGGGTCATCATGCCCAGGATCATGCCCAGGAAGAAGAGCGGCAGGGTGAGCATGGCCAGATAGGTGTTGAAGGCCACCAGCTCGCCCAGGGTAAGCCGATTGTCGATGACGCGCAGCCCGCCCACCCAGATCACGATCAGGGTACCGATACCGCCCAGGGTGAAGATGAGCGGGATGCTGAACCCCATAATACGCGCCACATACAGGTTCTCCTCCAGCAGATCCAGGTTGGCCGCCTTGAACCGCTGGATCTCATACGGCTCCCGGGCGAACGCCCGCACCACCCGGGCCCCGGCCAGATTCTCCTGCAAGATGGTGTTGAGGTTCCCCAGCTTCTGCTGGATGATCATGAAGTGCGGCATGACCTTGCGCAGCACGATCACCATGATCACGAGCGCGATGGGAACGATGGTGAGGGACATCAGGGCGAGCCGCCAGTCCAGCAGGATCAGCAGTGTCATCGTGCCCATGAACATGATCAGCGTGTTCAGAAGCTGCGGGAATCCCATGCCGACGAACATGCGCACGATGTCCACATCATTGGTCGCTCGCGTCATCAACTGGCCCGTCTGCGCCCGATCGTGGTAGCTAAAGGAGAGGGACTGGAGCTTGGTGTAGATCTCCTGCCGCAGGTCGAAGGCCACGCCCTGGGACGCCCTCTCGGCCAGGTACCCCTGGAGGAAGGTGAAGAGGCCGCGCACGACCGCCAGGCCCACCAGCCCCATGGCCATGCCGTAGATGAGTCGCAGGTCCCCGGCCTTGATGCCTCGATCGACCAGGATCTGTAGCAGGCGAGGCATGGCCAGGTTTCCGACGGTGGCCAGCAACAGGCTGAGCCACGCCCCCAACGCCGTCAACCAGTACGGCCGTAAATAGCCGAGCGACCGCCAGATATCTCGCGTCATGCCCGGCCGGCCGGATCCATGCTCCATGCCGCTACCTCCGCGCCATCATGCCGTGCAGGAAGAGATCGACCAACTGCTCCACCTGCTGCTCGGTGAAGCGCTCCTGCTGATCATGAAAGCGCAGCGTGCCCAGCAGGCCGATGAACGCCCGAGCGGCCAGCTCCGGATCCACAGAGCGCAACACGCCGCGCTCCTGCCCCGTGCGGATCACACTGACTACAGCCCCCAGCACGTTCTGGTGGAAGTAATCGCGCAGCGCGTGGGCCCGCTCCTTCCCGAGCTGGCGCATCGCCTCGGCGAAGACGTGAGCCGTATCCTGCCGAAACCGGAGGTGTTCGGCGTAGACGCGCGCCACCGCCGCCAATTGATTCAGAGGATCATCGCCGGCCGCGGCCGCCTCCTCGCGCATGGTCTGCGCCAGGCGCTCCGAGTGACGAATGGCCACCTGGTAGAACAGGTCCGCCTTATTGCTGAAGTGATAGTACAGGGCGGCATTGGTCATGCCGCATGCCCTGGCCAGCTCCCGAATGGAAACGCCCCGATACCCGCGCTCCCCAAACAGGCGCTCCGCCTCCCGGATAATCCGCTCCCTTCCGTCAAGCGTCTCCGATGTCGCTTCCGCCAACCGACACCTCCCCCGCTATTCACGGTAGGGCGGGTTTCTTACCCGCCATCTTGCGGCCGGTATGGAAACCGGTCCTGCTTTGAGGGACAGCACTACGGTCACCATCGATCCGCCTCCTGGGGAGGCCTGGAGGGGCAAGCCCCTCCAGAGAACATTCTTCTTTTTGCCTCTTGCCTGCCTGGGCCCGGCCTGAATTCCCATCGGGGCCGGGAATGGCAGGCCAAGGGCAGGAAAAGGGTCTCTTTTGGCGGAGGGAGGGCCCTCCGCACCTCCCCGGTTTCCGGAGCGAAAGCTCTTTCCCTATGACCACGGTTAAGTGCAGCGCTACCGATACACCATCCTATTCACTGAACGTTCGGTAAGTGCGCCCATAGGATAACCGAACCTCACCGAATGCGCAAGGGGAAACGCCCGTTGTAGTAAGCAGAGGAGCTCCCTTGCATCGAAATGCCAATCGCTTCTGCTATGGGGAGGCCCGGAGGCGCTTCGCCCTCCCGGAAAAAGCCCTTCTCCCGCCTTCGACCTGCCTGGCCTCGGCCCAGATCCCCGCGGAAAGGGCCGAGAAAGGCAGGTGCAGGCCGGAAAAGGAGGATTTCCGTGGAGGGGATCTCCCCTCCACACCTCCCCTTGTGGAGCTGGTAAATATCTTAGGGTCTCAGTGCCTTAGTGGTTCCTGAAGAAGGACTTTTCCCAGAGAAACTGGCCGTCCCTCCGAGCCATCCCGGGGAGGGGGAACAAAGCGGTTCGGCGCCTCGTCTGATATGTGTCTCATTGTGGTACAATGAGAGGCCGTGCGGAGAGCTACGGTCTTCGCGCCGTCCGCGTCGGCAGGTGGTGATCCCCGCGTGATCGCACCATCGAGGATGCGCGGCCGGGCGTGAGGGTTCGGTCCGCTCACGGTCTGTCCCGCAAGATAAAGGAGCGTGATCCGATGAGATCTGTCTATCCTCTACTCCTCCTGCTGCTCGGCCTGGGCCTGATCGCCGGGTGCTCACAGCAGACCGGCCCGGTTCGATCCTTGGAAGGAGCTGCGATGACCCACACGGAGATCCGTATCCAGACGGAGCCGGACGACCAAGGCGACGGAGGAGGGCTTCAGATTCGCCTGAGCGAGGGCGGTGAGCCCTCCGGCGAGATCCCCTCCATCCCATCGGCGGTGGCCACGCCGTTACCGGAGCCGGAGATCCAGCAGATCCTGGATCGCCTGCCGCCCCTGCCGGTGGAGGCGGAGGACGAACAGCCCTTCGCCCTCCCGGAGGAATCGCTGCCGCCTCCTCGCGTGGGAGAGACCATCCAGGAGCCATTCCCCCCGCCCGTGACGGCCGAGGGGCCGGAGCAGCCGGCCGTGGGCCCGCTGGAGGTCGTCCGCTACGCGCCGGAGGGCGAGGTCCCACTGGCCCCCTACCTCAGCGTCACCTTCTCCCAGCCCATGGTCGCGCTGAGCTCCTACGAGGACCTGGCTCGCGAGGGCGTGCCCGTTAAGCTCAGCCCGCAACCGCCGGGGACATGGCGATGGGTGGGCACGAAGACGCTGGTGTTCCAGCCCGATGGCCGCTTCCCCATGGCCACCCGCTACACCGTCGAGATCCCGGCCGGAACGAAATCGGCTATCGGCGGCGTGCTGGAACAGGCGGTGAGGTGGACCTTCACGACGCCTCCGCCCAACGTGCGGACGTTCTACCCCACGACCGGCCCCCAACGGCGTGACGTGCTCATGTTCGCCGCCTTTGATCAGCACATCGACCCGGATGCGGTCCTCCCCACCATCACGGTGACGGCGGACAAGCAAGCGTACGCTTTGCGCCTCGCCACGGCCGAGGAGGTGGCCAAGGATGACACCGTGAGCCGGCTGGCGAAGGAGGCCGGAGAGGGACGATGGCTGGCCTTCCGGGCCAACACCCTGTTCCCCGCCGACACCACCATCACGGTGACCATCGGGCCGGACACACCGTCGGCCGAGGGCCCCCTGCGCACGGAAAAGCCCCAGCAGTTCACCTTCTACACCTACGCCCCTCTCCGAGTCGTCGACCACGGCTGCACCTGGGACGAGGACTGTTCCCCGATGACGCCCTGGTACATCCAATTCAACAATCCCATCGACGAAGCCCGCTTCGAGCCCTCGATGATCCAGGTGACGCCAGATGTCCCGGGGCTCAAGGTTGAGATCTTCGGCGACACGCTCACGCTACGCGGGCGCACCCGTGGCCGCACGACCTATCAGGTCACCCTGAGCGCGGCCATCCCCGATCGATTCGGACAGACGCTGGGGGAGGACCAAACGCTGACCTTCACCGTCGGATCGGCAGCCCCTGCCATTCTGCGATCCGGCGGCAACCTGGTCGTTCTGGCCCCCTATGGCAAGCCCTCCTATTCCGTCTTCACCGTCAACTACGGGGAGCTGGATGTACAGATATACGCCGTACAACCCGAGGACTGGCCCGCTTATCAGAAGTACCTGCAAGAGCTCCACCGTACGGATTCGCCGCCGTCGCCGCCCGGCCAGCTGGTCCTCTCCAGGACGATCCCGGTCGATGCCCGGCCGGATGAGTGGACGGAGACGGCCATCGACCTGAGCCCGATACTGGAAGACGGCTTCGGCCAGTTCGTCCTGGTGATCCAGCCCCAACCCGGGGCGCTCGACGTCCTCTCCCGTCTCCTGCGCTCCAAGCCGCCGGAGTCGATCCAGGCCTGGGTGCAGGTCACCCACATCGGACTGGACGCCTTCGTCGATGACGACGAGATGATCGCCTGGGTGAACGACCTGCGAGACGGCGCGCCCCTGGAGGGAGTCCAGGTGACCCTGTTCCCGTCGGGCGAGAGCGCCGTCACCGATGAGGAGGGACTGGCGAGGTTGAGACTGCCCAAGGGGGCTGAGGCGAGCCTGCTGATCGCCCGAAAGGGCCAGGACGTGGCTTTCCTGCCGGAAAACCTGTACTGGTGGGGGGACGGATGGCAGCAGCGCTCGCGGCGGGACTGGCTGCGCTGGTACGTCTTCGACGATCGCCAGATCTACCGCCCGGGAGAGGAGGTTCACGTCAAGGGATGGATCCGGCGCATCGAGGATGGGCCGGATGGGGATGTGAACCTGGTACGAGACGCCGTCCGAAAGGTCCGCTAC
Source organism: Chloroflexota bacterium (assembly GCA_013152435.1). Lineage (NCBI taxonomy): Bacteria > Bacillati > Chloroflexota > Chloroflexota bacterium. Next base: position 63,156 of record JAADGJ010000119.1, read on the forward strand.
CGGGTGGTGGATCCCCGAGGGAACGAGATCCACGACGGCTGGCTGGATGTCAACGCACTGGGCGGGTTCGACCTGGCCTTCACGTTGCCGGAGGCGGTGAACCTGGGCTATGCATCGCTCCATCTCACCGCGGAGGGCGTCGGCGATCTCGGCGGCCGCAACTACGAGCACTCCTTCCAGATCCAGGAGTTCCGTCGACCGGAATTCGAGGTCACGGTCGACGCCAGCGAGGGTCCCCACTTCGTCGGCGACTATGCCATCGCCTCCGTTGAAGCGAAGTACTACGCCGGCGGTCCCCTCCCCAACGCCGAGGTGACCTGGCAGGTCACCTCAACCCCGGGCCACTACACGCCGCCCGGATGGGATGACTTCGTCTTCGGCAAATGGGTTCCCTGGTGGATCGAAGCGCGCACGATGGCCGCCGAGACGTCCTTCGGCCCGTGGCCACCTTATCGCCCGATCCAGGTCGAGACATACCAGGGGCGAACGGATGCTTCCGGCGTTCACCGCCTGCGCATCGACTTCGAATCTATGGACCCGCCCCAGCCCACCGTGGTGCGAGCCGAGGCGACCGTCATGGATGTGAACCGTCAGGCGTGGACCGCGGCGACCGACCTGCTGGTCCACCCAGCGGAGCTCTACGTCGGGCTGCGCACGGAGCGCATCTTCGTCCGGCTAGGCCAGCCGCTGGAAGTGAAGGCCATCGTCGTAGATGTGGACGGCAACCCGGTCCCGGGCCGCACCATCCGCATGCAGGCCGCGCGCCTCGACTGGACGTATCGGTACGGCGCGTGGCAGCAAGAAGAGGTCGATGTCCAGGAGTGCACGGTGCAATCGGCGAAGGAGCCGGTGACCTGCACGTTCCAACCGACCGAGGGGGGCACCTACCGGATCGTCGCCACCGTGCTGGACGATTGGGAACGCCGCAACGAGACGGAGATCACGCGATGGGTGAGCGGCGGCAAAAGACCCGTTGCCCAGCAGGTGGAGCAGGAAGAGGTCACGCTGATCCCGGATCGCAAGGAGTATCAGCCGGGCGATGTGGCCGAGATCCTGGTCCAGGCCCCCTTCTACCCGGCTGAGGGCCTGCTCACGTTGCAACGATCCGGCCTGGTGTACACCGAGCGCTTCACGATGGACGGCCCATCCTACACGCTCGAAATCCCCATCCGGGAGGCGTACATCCCGAACCTGTACGTCCAGGTGGATCTGGTCGGCGCGGCGCCCCGCCTGGACGAGGGAGGAGAGGCAAGCGAACGGCTGCCGAAACGCCCCGCCTTTGCCCAGGGGAGCATTCGCCTGTCCGTGCCCCCACTCTCCCGCACCCTTTCCCTGGAGGTGACGCCTCGGGATCGGAAGCTGGGGCCGGGCGGCGAAACCACGGTGGACATCGCCGTGTACGACGCGGCCGGCAATCCGGTCCCCGATAGCGAGGTCGCCATCGTCATCGTGGACGAGGCCGTTCTGGCGTTGACACACTATCAACTCCCGAATCCTCTCGATGTGTTCTACGCGCAGCGCTCGCCCGGCGTGGAGGACTATCACCTGCGCAATCACGTGCTGCTGGTCAGCCTGGATCAACTCCTGGAGGGAGGTCGGGCGGACATCGCCGCAGAGGAGATGGTGATGAAAGCGGCGATGCCCGCGGCGCCGATGGAAGAGGCAGCCCCGGGTATGGAAGCCGGCGCCGCCCCGATCCGGATGCGGCTTGATTTCAACCCGCTGGCGCTGTTCGCTCCGGAGGTGGTGACCGATGCGGAAGGGCGCGCGCAGGTGAAGGTGAAGCTGCCCGATAACCTGACCCGCTACCGGGTGATGGCCGTGGCGGTCGCCGGCGGCAAGCAGTTCGGCACCGGCGAATCCACCATCACCGCCCGCCTGCCGCTGATGGTCCGGCCGTCGCCGCCGCGCTTCCTCAACTTCGGCGATCGCTTCGAGCTGCCCGTGGTGGTTCAGAACCAGACGGACGAGCCGCTACAGGTGGATGTGGCCGTGCGGGCCCATAACCTCCAACTGTTGGGCGTCGCGGGTCAGCGGGTCACGGTCCCGGCCAACGACCGGGTCGAGGTGCGCTTCCCGGCAACCACGGTGAGCGCCGGCACCGCCCGGGTGCAGGTGGGAGCGGTGGCCGGCAGATGGGCCGACGCGGCCCAGTTCGAGCTGCCGGTGTGGACGCCTGCCACCACCGAGGCCTTCGCCACCTACGGCACCATCGACGAGGGCGCCATCGCCCAACCGGTGATCGCCCCCAGCGGCGTTTTCACCCAGTTCGGCGGCCTGGAGGTCACCACCTCGTCCACGGCGTTACAGGAGCTGACGGACGCCGTGCTCTATCTGGTCGCCTATCCCTTCGAGTGCGCGGAGCAGCTCGCGTCGCGCATCCTGGCCGTGGCCGCGCTGGAGGAAGTGCTCACAGCCTTCCAGGCGGAAGGGTTGCCGCCAGCGGAGGAGATCCAGGCGGCGGTGCAGCGGGACATCGAGCGGCTACGGGGCATGCAGAACGACGACGGCGGCTTCCCGCTCTGGAAGCGCGGCGACCCGTCGTGGCCGTTCGTGACCGTTCATGTGGCGCACGCGCTGCAGCGAGCGCGCAGCAAGGATTATCCGGTGCCCGAGGAGATGCTCGAGCGGACGCACGCCTACCTGCGCGACATCGAATCTCACATACCGGACTGGTACGGCCAGCAGGCCAGGGATACGATCATCGCCTACAGCCTGTACGTGCGCAAGCTCATGCAGGATACGGACACGCCGAGGGCGCGTCAGCTCATCAAGGAGGTCGGGCTGGACAACCTGTCGCCGGAGGCCATCGGCTGGCTGTATTATGTGCTGAGCGGCGACCCCGACTCCGACGCCGAGCTGGCCGCTATCCGCCGTCATCTCAACAACCGGGTGGTGGAGACGGCCGGCACGGCGCACTTCGTCACGGAATACAGCGACGAGGACGCCTACGTGCTGCTGCGCTCCAACCGTCGAGCCGACGGGATCATCCTGGAGGCGCTCATCGCGGATCAGCCGCAGAGCGATCTGATCCCCAAGCTGGTGCGCGGGCTGCTGGCACACCGCACGCGAGGCCGCTGGACCAATACGCAGGAGAACGTGTTCATCCTGCTGGCGCTGAACCGGTACTTCAACACCTACGAGGCGGAGACGCCCGATTTCGTAGCCCGCGTGTGGCTGGGCGATCGGTACGCGGGCGAGTCGGCGTTCCGGGGCCGGACGACGGAGTATCATCGGATTGACATCCCGATGTCGTTCCTGGCGGCCGGTCCCGAGCGGCAGGACCTCATCCTGAGCAAGGAAGGAAAGGGACGCCTGTACTACCGTCTGGGGATGCGCTATGCGCCGACGAACCTGCGGCTGGAGCCGGTCGATCATGGGTTCACCGTCGAACGCAGCTATGAGGCGGTGGACGATCCGGACGACGTGCGGCGGGACGAAGATGGCGTCTGGCACGTCAAGGCGGGCGCGCGGGTGCGCGTGCGTCTGACCATGGTGGCGACCTCACGCCGATACCATGTGGCGCTGGTGGATCCGCTGCCGGCCGGGTTCGAGGCGCTCAACCCGGCGCTGGCGGTGACGGGCAGCCTGCCGCCGGACACGGCCGAGGCCACCCCACGCTCGCGCTGGTGGTGGTGGTGGACGTGGTACGAGCACCAGAACCTGCGGGACGAACGGGCGGAAGCCTTCACCTCGCTGCTGTGGGAGGGGGTATACACCTACTCCTACATCGCGCGGGCGACCACACCCGGGGAGTTCATCGTGCCGCCGGCGAAGGCCGAGGAGATGTACGCTCCGGAGACCTTCGGCCGCAGCGCCACCGATCGGGTGATCGTGGAATGAGCGCATGGGCGAGGCGACGCCTCGCCCATCGGCACCCGGTGAAGCCACATGGGAGCACGGCCTGTGCTCCTGGGATGGCTCGGAGGGGCTTCCCTCCGACCACCGCACCCATCACAAGTGAAGCCCCCTTCTCCCGGATCCGGGGGAAGGGGGTCTGGGGGGATAAGGGCGTCAAAGGCAAACCCCACGGGGCTGACGCCCGGGTCGGGTGAGCCACCGCCGCAAAACCGAAGAGAGGAGCTTCATCAGGACCGATGTCACTGCACCGAACCCTCGCCATCTTACGCAAGGAATTCCATCACATCGCCCGGGACGCGCGCCTGCTCTTCCTGGTGACCTTCTCACCCGCCTTCCTACTGCTCACGTTCTCCTACGTGTTCGCCATGGACCTGGGGCAGACGACCGTGGCGGTCTTCGATCAGGATCGCAGCCGGCTTGCACGCGACTATCTGGCCCACCTGACCGCCGATGGCGATGTGCGCCTGGTGGCGGAGGCAGCGAGCTACGAGGAAGCCGACCGGATCCTGATCGCCGGGAAAGCGGACGCCGTCCTGGTCATCCCACCCGGCCTCGAGGCGGACGCCCTCAGCGGGCGCGGCGCACAGGTGCAACTCCTGGTGGATGGCACAGACGCCAACATGGCCCGCCAGGTCATCGGCGACTTCACCGCGCGCACGAACGCCTTCGCGATGAAGCTGCCCGGCCCCGCGCTCACGCTGCGCGCCTTTGTGGAATCTCGCAGCCGCGTGCTCTACAACCCCGGGCTGAAGTCGCTGGTGAGCATGGTGCCCGGCCTGATCGCGGTCGTGCTCATCATGCCCGCACTGGCGCTCACACTGGCACTCACCCGAGAGAAGGAGGTGGGCACCTTCGAGGTGCTGATCACCACGCCGGTGCGGGGCCCGGAATACCTGATCGGCAAGCTCACCGCCTACATCACGGCCGGTCTCGGCAGCGCTCTCCTCGCGCTCATGGTGGCGACTCTGTGGTTCCGGGTGCCCTTTCGCGGACAACTGTCCACCCTGTTCCTGCTCACCATCGTGTACTATGGCGCCAGCATGGGGCTGAGCCTGGTCCTGGCGACCTTCATCAAGAATCAACAGACGGCGATGTTCGCCACGCTGCTCGTCTCCTTTGTGCCCAGCTTCTTCATTGCCGGCCTGATCACCCCGATCAACAAGACGTCGCTCGTCTCCATGGCCATGTCCTACAGCCTGCCCACCACCCACTTCATCGTCATCGCGCGAGGACTCTTCCTCAAAGGGCTGGGCCTGCCGCAGCTTTGGCAGCCCACGGCCGTGCTGATGGGCATGGGCCTGACCGCCCTGCTCCTGAGCATCCTTCTGTTCAAGAAGCGGATCGGATAGGACGTGGAGGCTGACCGCATGCTCCTCCGAATCTGGAACCTGGTGACCAAGGAGTTGATCCAGTTCGAGCGGGATCGACTCTTCGCGAGCTTTATCCTGCTCTTCCCCATCATCCAGCTCATCATGCTGGCCCAGGCCACGAGCCAGGGGATCACCCATCTGGCCACAGCCGTCTGGGATCAGGACCGCTCAGCGCTGAGCCGCCAACTGATCACGTCGCTGGACATCACAGAGGAGCTGGACGTGCGCTTTTATCCGCAGCGCCTGCAAGATGCTGAGGCGCTGTTGGCGGAGGGGAAGGCGACCGTGGTCGTGGTGATCCCGGCCGGGTTCGCACGAGACGTGATGCGCCCGGAAAGGCCGCCGCAGGTCCAGATCCTGGTCGATGGCTCCAACAACGTGATGGCCTCCGTCGGCCTGGCCACAGCCGAGGGCGTCATCGCCCAATTCGCCAACAAGCTTTCCGGGGCAAGGATTCGCGTCGCCACCGTGCCCCTGGAGCTGCGCCCGGCCGTGCGCTTCAACCCCGCGCTGAACTTCCAGTACCAGACGATCCCCGCCCAGGTGGGGTTCATCATCTATCAGGTGACGCTGGCCGTGGCCGCGATGGCGCTGGCCCGGGAGCGGGAATTGGGCACTCTGGAGCAGCTGATCATCGCCCCCCTCAGCCGCTTCGAGCTGATCACGGGCAAGGCGATCCCCGCCGCCCTCCTGGGCCTGATCGACTTCGTCTTCATGTTCGGCGTCATGCGCTACGGGTTCCACGTGCCCATGCGCGGCTCCATCCCCCTCCTGTTCCTGGTCACCCTGCTCTTCATCGCGGTGGAGATCGGATGGGGCATGCTGATCTCCTCCGTATCCCGCACGCAGCAGCAGGCCATCCTGATGGTCTTTATCGTCGCCATGACCGACGTCAGCCTCTCCGGATACCTGGTGCCGGTGAAGAACATGCCCGCCTTCCTGCGCACGATCTCGACCGCCTCCGCCATTCGCCACTATCTCACCGCGCTGCGGTCGATCATGCTCAAGGGGGCCGGCCTCGACGTGATCTGGCCGGAGGTGCTGGCCATGACGGGGCTGGCTATCCTCGCGGGCACCATCTCCCTGCTGACCATCCATCATCGACTGGACTGATGGGCGGGAGAACGCCAAGGGCGTGCAACACGAGCGATCGCGTTGCACGCCCTCGATCCCACACCATGACCGGCGCGATCGATCAGCGGAACCCCTCCGGCGGAGGGGGAACGTCCACCGGCACGCCGCCGTGACGCAGCGAGTAGGTGGCCGACACGCCCACCGCGACGCTCATCCGCCCCGCCAGCGGCGTCGCCACCGGCTCCTTCCCATCCAGCACCATGTCCACGAAGTCCTTGCAGATCACCGGGTCCGCGCCGCCGTGCCCCCCGGCCGCGGGCTTTACCTCATAGGTGCGATCCGACAGCTCCCGCCATGTGTTGGAGCGGCGCGTCTTCACCCACACTTTCATGTCCGGCTCCGAGTTCTCCAGCCGCCCCTCCGTGCCGATGAACGTGTAATTGCGATGATAATCCGGTGTGAAGTGACATTGCAGATATGCCGCCTTGATCCCTCCCTCCAGCTCCATGATCACCACCTGATTATCCTCCACATCCACCTCCTGACGGAAGGCGCACTGAATCCGGCGGCTGAACATGACCTCCGTACACGTCTCCCGCTCCGGGCAGGTGGGGCAGGTCAGGTCATTGGGTTTGTCGCCGCCGAAGAAGTCGAGGCCGCCGAAAGCGGCCGTGCGCACGGCGTACCGCCCGGTGATCCAATGGATGATGTCGATATCGTGGGAGCCCTTCTGAAGCAACAGCGACGTGGTATTGCGCCGCAGCGCGTGCCAGTCATGGAAGTAGAAATCACTGCCGAAGCCCACGAAATGACGCACCCACACCGCCTTGATCTCGCCGATGACGCCCGAGTCCACGATCTCCTTCATGGTGCGGAACATGTTCATGTAACGCATGTTGAACCCCACCATGAGCCGCTTGCCCGAGCGACGCCATGCCTCCAGGATGCGATCGCATCCCTCCACGGTGATGGCCAGCGGCTTCTCGCAGAAGACATGCTTCCCGGCCTCCAGCGCGGCCACGGCATGCTCCTCGTGGCAGTAGTCGGGCGACGTGACCGCGACCGCGTCCACATCCGGCCGCGCCAGCAGCTCACGATAGTCCGTCGTGGTGAACGGATCGCCGCCGTGCTCGACCCGGAACGCCTCCAGGTGATCCGGGTTGATATCGGCGCCAGCCACCACCACCGAGCGGCCGCGAGGGTCGTGCCAGTAACGCCACAGGCCACCCCGACCGGCAACCCCGATCATGCCAATGCGCAACTGCGTCATCCCTGCCATCTTTCCTCCACGTACGAAGTCTGATGATCCCCCGCCTGAAAAACGAATGGCCCGTGCACACGGGCCATCCCCCAACACGTCCATCTCCGCTCAGGGCGCGTCCGAAAGTTCACCAGCAAGGTGCCCGGGGCATCCCACAGCCGCATGCTCCACAGAAACCTCTCTTTCCCGGTCTGCACCTGCCTCCCTCAGCCCTTTCCGCAGGGATCTGGGCCGAGGCCGGGCAGGTTGAAGGCGGGAGAAGGGCTTTTCCCGAAAGGGCTCCACCCCTCCGAGCTACCCCACGGCAGGAGCAACGAGATTCCTCAAACGCGCTCCCGGCATCACGTCAGCTTACGCGGACGCCCCGTCACCCAGATGGGGCTGGTCCAGGCCATCTCCCCATCCTCCTGCTCCACGCGCACATAATAGAAATGCTCCCCCAGATAATAGGGATCCACCCAGGTGAGCTCCACCTTGGAGTCCCGCCGGGATTGCGAGACCGCGGGGAAGAGCAGCCGATGAGCCGCCTCCTCGCGAAGAGGACGATTTTGCCCCTCCGCCCCACGCCCCCGGCTGGACGACCGCCCGCCACCCCCCGGGAACACCACGATGTCCTGGTTGTCCCGCACGATCGTCACCCGGGCGATGGGCGCGGTGCCCACCACGCGGATGTAGGCCACAGGCGGGATCGAGGTCTCGTACTCCTCGCCCATGAAATGGCCATCCATGCGGAAATCGACCAGCAGGCGGGCCAGGGTCGTGCCGTACACCCGCCGCGCCCGAAGCGCCTGGAACAGCGCCTCGCGAGTCAGCTCGGGAGCCAGCACGGCGGTGATCCCCGGACGATCCCAGTATTGCTGCCGCCGGTCACGTCGATAAGGCGTGGCAGGCTGTCCCAGATGATTGTCCGTCGAGGCCACGAGCCCCATCCGATACCCGCGCGCCAGCGCGGCCTGCACGGACAACGGATGAGGAGGATCGGTCCGCGTGTCCACCCGCCTGGGTGGCCATCTCTCCTGGGGCCCCCGCACCTGATAGATCTCGGCCAGCCGCTCCAGATGGGGGTCGTGCTGATCCCAGCGCATCGGATGGACCTGATCCATGGGATGGTGCGGGATCACGATCGCCTCGCGATCCGCCAGCGCGGCATACAACCCGTCGAGCGTCTTCGTGCGGGGATCCATGCAGCGGAAGAGGGGCTCCTCATCGCCCAGATAGAGGACATTCCGGTGTCCCCACGCGGAGAACCCCTGCGTGGACGCGGCCGACGAGGTCCACTCATAGGCCAGAAAGCTGACGAACCTCCCCGGATCGTTATGCTCCGCCGCCTTGCGCTGGGTGATGCGCCACTCTTCATCGGTCAGGTAGATGTCATGGTTGGTAGGGGCGGCGAAATCAAGCCCGACGACATCCCGGGCATACCAATAGACGTAATCCAGGTCGGAGCCGTCGGAGAGATCATCGTGGCGGTGCAGCTGAGTGTGCACATGGAGATCCCCGAAGTAGATGTGCATGTCCGGCAGCCATCCGACACCGATGGGGTTGCTGTGCCCCCGTCTGCGCCGGTCATCCCGGACGGCGATGGTGATCACCCCTGGTTGGGTCGCCACCCCGCTAAAGGTATGAGCACCCTGATCGGCCTCCGTGAAGCGGTAGGAGTCCGGCAGCTCCACGTGAGGCGCGTTGCAGGAAAAGCGCACCTCGCCGCGATAGCCGGTGACCAGGTTCCCCAACCGATCCACGGCGCGCACAGTGATCCGGAACGGCTCTCCCGGTCGAGCCGTCGCCGAAGCGTTCACCTCCAGCCGTACCGCCTCCTCAGCGACGAGCTGCACCGTGGGGGGATCGCGCAACAGCGCGTAGTCGCCAGAGCCCTGGGTATCCACCAGGAAGTAAAAGCGCTGCGGGCGCGGGGCGCCCCATTCAGGCACGTGCGTCCCCTGCCCGCCGTAGCGGGTATCCCCGTAGACCAGGGTGATGGTATCCCCCTTTTTGAGCGCGGCCTCGCGCAGTTCCACGACGACTCGGTGCAGCTCCCGCTGACGCTCCGTGAACAACACCGCCAGCTTTGCCCCCGGCCGGGAGCAGGTCATCGTCAGATAGCCCGCCCCCAACGGGTCCGTGGTCTGCACATCGGACCAGAAGACGACCCCGGTCGAGACCACCGGCAGTCGTACCTCCAGCCGGGCGCCGACGGGAAGCCCCGCCTCTCCCACCTGGTAGGTCAGGGTGAAGGTCCCCCAGCTGGAGACCCTTACCGAGTGATTCGGATGGATGAGCGCGCGCCCCAGACGGACCTCCGCCGGGGGAACGGAGGCCAGGCTGACGACGGGCCAGGATGTGAACGGAGGCTCCACGGCGGGGGGGATGCCCCGATCCACCGCCGGGAGGAAAAAGCGCCCCACCTCCATGATGGGGCCCTCCGCATCCTCATGGCCGGGAGCCAGCTCGCTCGCCTTCACCGCGGCGGGGCTCGCGAGCACTCCCAGAGCGGCGCGCAACAGCTCACGCCGGCTGACTACAAGCGACCAAATGCTTCCTTTCCTTCCTCTGTCCGAAGGCCCTTTCCCCATAGAGTCTCCGCGTTGAAAATTCCGTTGATCAGATCGATGCCGATGAAGCCTCGGCCCACGAGGCGATCGGGGCCTCCTCATATCCTCGTGACGAGGAGAGCCCCGAGAAGACGCGCCCCATTGGCATCAAGCGAAGCCGCATGGGCGCATGCCCTTAGAGCGTGCCTGGAAATTTACCGGCACGATGTTTTGAGGGGTCTCCCCCACCGACCAGCTCCACAGGGGGAGGTGTGGAGGGGTCCTCCCCCCCACGGAAATCCCACTTTATCCCCCCTGACACAAAGCTCCCCGGAGCTGGGAAGCCCCGGGGAGCTCACTTGTGCCCGCTGGACAGCTTAGCTTACCGGATGCAGCCGGCCGTCCAGGATCATGATGGTGACGAAGGAGTCGCTGTACGGGCTGTTCTTGTAGATGGGATCGTCGTCGGGCGGCCAGCCGGTCACCCGCACACCGTCCAGCGCCGGGTTGTTGCCGTAGCGCTCCCACAGCGGGACGATGGGCAGCAGCTTGTTGAAGGCCAGCGCCAGCTTGGTGATCATCTCCTTCTGGGCCGCCTCGTCCAGCCCCTCGGCGGAGGCGATCACCATCTCCTCCAGGTTCACCTCGCCCAGGCCCTCCACGTTCTGCTGGAGCGGGAAGTTCATGCCCTTCCCCTCAGCCGCCTGGACGTAGTTGTGGGTGAAGAAGTCCTGGACGAAGGCGAAGTGCGGATGCGGGTTGCCGGCGCCCCAGGCCCGGATGGCGATCTGGAACTTGCCCTGGTTGACCTCGATGGGATGCTGGGTGAAGGTCACGCCACGGAAGGTCGTCTTGATCCCGAAGGCCGTGAGCTGCTCGGCCAGGTTCTCCGCCGCCGCCGACCAGTCGGCGTACTCGGACGGCGCCGTCAGCTCGTACTCCATGCGGTTGCCCTGGTCGTCCACCCAGACGCCATCGCTGTCCCGCTTGAAGCCGATGCTGGTCAGGATCTCCTCGGCCTTGTCCGGATCGTACTTGTACTCCTCGAACTCGCCCAGCTTGTCCTCGGGGATCCAGAGCGGCACCAGGTTGTCGCTGAAGCCGGTCATGTAGATGGGGCGCTTGGCCGACTGACCCAGCGAGACCACGGCGTTGTCGTCCTTGTTCACCGCGTAGGCGAAGGCCTTGCGCACCTCCACCCGGTTCAGCGGGTAGATGTCGTGGTTGAAGTAGATGGCCGGGCCGGAGTAGATGGGCGCGCGGATGATGCGGATGCCCTGCTCGATGAACGCCTTCTCGGTGGCCGGCGGGAAGCCGTGGGTCGCGTAGTCCACCTCCTTGGCCATGACCACCGGGGTCACGTCCGGCGTCTCGCCGTTGTAGAGGACGATCTTGTCGAACTTGACCTGATCGGCGTCCCAGGCAGTGGGCACCTTCACCAGCGTCAACTGGGCCTCGGTGATGCTGTCGACATCGATCTTGTACGGCCCGCTGACGACCTGCTCCTCGGGACGGAAGTTGTTGAACTCCTGGAGCAGGTTCTGCCACTCCTCATCCTCGCGCGTCTTGCCCGCGGCGACCAGCTCATCGACCTTCTTGGCCCACTCGCCGTAGACGGAGCGGGCGACGATGTTGATCTCCCGCAGGACGTAGCGCGGGACGACGCTGGACGGCTTGGCCATGACGAACTTGACGGTGTAGTCGTCCACCTTCTCCACGCGGTCCAGGTAGCGCCAGACGACGTTGTTCATCAGCCGGGCGATGCTGTGGGTGACCAGCACATCATCCGCGTTGAAGTCCGTGCCGTCGCTCCACTTCACGCCCTGGCGCAGCTTGACGATCATCGTGTCCGGCGGGACGACCTCCCACTCGACACCCAGCAAGGGCATCCAGTCCCCCGTGGCCCACAGGTACATGGCCAACGGCTGCTCCATCAGCTCGTCATAGATGCCCAGGGTCAGGTTGTTGGTCACCCAGCGATTGAAGTGACCCACCGGCGGCACCTGATATGGCCATGCACCGTGGAACTCGCTCACGGTGGGCTTGGCTTCCTCGGCGGGCTTCTCCGCGGGGGCCGCTTCCTCAGCCGGCTTCTCTGCCGGGGGAGCCGGCGTGCTGGGAGCACAGGCCGCCAACACCGTACCCGCCGCAGCGATACCGGACAGACGGAGGAATTCACGTCGACTTAGCTTGCTCATAGGAACCTCCCTTTCCCAAAGATTTGGGGTATGCTAGCTTGGCGCAACGCGCCACGGACTCCGATATTCCACGATGATCCAACTTCAGAAGGGTACCCCCGGCGATCACCCCCTTTCCGCGTTCTATGTCATACCCAGTTATCCTCATCCGGGTCGCCACGAAGGGGCGGCGGGGCCATCCGCGGCCCGCTCAGGCGCCCGGCAATCAACGCCAACACGCCGATGATGATCGCGAAGAGAACGCCCACCAGCAACGACAGAACGCTCACGAAGAACTCCGCGGTGCCCCGAGGCACCACGAACAACAGCGCGCCGGATACCAGGATCACGTAGAAGGCGATGCGAAAGCCCGCTCGACCGATCTGAGGGTCCACCCCACATCCCCCTATGCGATGGCTTGCTGCCCCGCGTAGTAGCAGGCCGCCTGATGGCTCCCCGCGACGGCCTCCAGGGGAGGCCGCTCCGCATCACACACGCCCTCCCGGAACAGCGGACAGCGCGGGTGAAACGTGCATCCCGGAGGCAGAGCCAACAGGCTGGGGATATCCAGGCTGCGCAACTGCACCCGCTTCTTCTTGCGGGTCACCTCCGGGTCCGCCTCCGGCACGGCGGCCAACAACGCCTGGGTGTACGGATGGAGCGGCGAGTTGATCACCTGAGGCGTGGGCCCCACCTCCACGATCCGCCCCAGATACATCACGGCGATGCGTCCCCCCCAGGCGAAATACTTGGCCAGCGCCAGGTCATGCGTGATGAAGAGGAAGGTGACGCCGAAGCGTTCCTTCAGCCGATAGAGCATGTTGAGCAGGGACACCCGGATGGAGACGTCCACCATGGACACCGCCTCATCGGCCACGATGAAGGTCGGGTTCACGGTCAACGCCCGGGCCACCGACACACGCTGCCGCTGCCCGCCGCTCAACTGATGCGGATACTTGTCCAGGAAATCGTCCGGCGGCGTCAGATCCACGATCTCCATCAGCTCACGCACCCGCTCCCGGGCCTGTCGATGATTGGAAGCCTGCCCATGTCGAAACAGGGGTGCGCTCAAGATCCGATAAATCGTATGCGCAGGATTCAACGAGGCATAAGGGTCCTGATGAATGATCTGCACGCTCCGCCGATAATCCCGAAACACCTCTCGACCCAATCGCCAGATGTCCTGCCCCTTGAAGAGGATTCGCCCGGCCGAGGGCTGCAACAGGCCGGCGACCATCCTCCCCGTCGTCGTCTTCCCACATCCACTCTCGCCCACCAGACATACGATCTCGCCTTCGCTGATGGAGAGCGAGACATCATCCACTGCCGTGACTCTCTGCTTCCCACGCCCAAACGTCCGGCTCAGATGATCGAGTTCGATGAGAGCTTCTGGCATATCAGTCTCCCACGTTGGTAGTGCTACGCCGCACCGGGTTGCGTTCCAACTCCTCCGCCACCGCCTCCCAGTGGAAGCAGGCCGCGTAGTGATCGTCCTCCACCTGGATCAACCCAGGCTCCTCCTTCCGACAGCGCTCCGTGACGAACGGGCAGCGCGGGTGGAACTTACATCCGGAAGGCAGGTTGATCAGATCCGGCGGGGAGCCCGGGATGGAGACCAACTCCTCGAAATCCCCCGTCACCGTTGGCACCGCCCGGATCAACCCCAACGTATAGGGATGGTGCGGCCGATAGAAGATGTCGTGCACCTCCCCCAGCTCCACGATGGCGCCGGCGTACATGGTCGCCACGCGATCCGCCAGCTCCGCGGCCAGGGACAGGTCGTGCGAGATAAAGATCATGGAGAAGTGAAGCTCCTCCTTCAGCCGACGCAGCAGGTCGATGATGGACCGCTGCGTCAGGATATCCAGAGCGGTCGTGGGCTCATCCAGGATCAGGATCTGAGGATTCAGCAGCAGGGCCAGGGCCAGCAGCACGCGCTGCCGCATACCGCCGCTCAACTCGTGCGGGTACGACATGATCACCCGCTCGGGGTCAAGCTGGACGAAGCGCATGAGGTCCAGCGCCCGCTGTTGCACCTTCTGGCGATCCGTCTCGCCATGCGCGCGGGCCGTATCGTTGATCTGATCCCAGATGCGCAGCACCGGGTTGAAGGCGTTCAACGCCGACTGAAAGACCATGGCGCACTCGCGCCACCGGAACTGCCGCATCTCCTCCTCGCTGAGCGAGAGGATGTCATATACCTGACCGTTGCGCCGGTACGTGATCTGTCCCTTGCGAATGGTGGCGGTCGTGGCCAACAGCCGGATCAGGGCCAGCCCCAGGGTCGTCTTGCCCGACCCGCTCTCCCCGATGAAGGAGAGGCTCTCCCCTGGCCGCACATCGAACTGGACCCCCCGCACAGCCTGCACGAAACCGCGCCGGGTGGCGTACTCCACCCAGAGATCCCGCACCGAAAGAGGGGTCTCGTCGCTGGTTCCCGTCTCCCAAGCTAGCGTTGCTGTCATCGATTCACCCATCATCAGACTCCAGCTCGCAACCGAGGATTGAAGACCTCTTCCAGGCTGCGGGTCATCGAGACCAGCGCGAGCTGGAAGAAAGCGATCGCCAACACGGGCGACATGATGTAGTAGATGCTGTCCTTGAAGAAGATGGCGCCGCGCACCCAGGCCAGCTGGATCATCACCGCCCAGTTATTCCCGGACATCGGCACCAGGCCCAGGAAGATGAGGCCGACCTGCGCGTAGATCGCCCCCGTCATGGCCAGGGTGAGGCTGATGATGATGTAGCTCATCATGTTGGGGAGGATCTCGGCGAAGATGATGTGACGCAGGCCCATGTCCAGCGCCATGGCCGCCTCCACATAGTCACGCTCCTTCAGGGAGAGCACCTGCGACCGCACCGCGCGAAGCAGGGTGGGCCAGCTGAGGACGGCCAACAGGACGGCCAACAGCGTCAGGCTGTTCAGGCGGACGAACCCGGCCAACACGGCCAATAACGGGAACTGTGGAATCGTCAGGACGATATCGGTGATCGTCATGATGACGGAATCCACCACCCCTCCCACCAGCGCCGCCAAAGCGCCAAAGGTCACGGCGATGAACGTGGAGAGGAGGCCGGCCAGGAAGGCCACGTACAGGATATCCCGCCCCCCATGCACGATCTGCGCCCAGATATCCCGTCCCTGATGATCGGTGCCCAGGATATGCTCACGGGAGGGCGGCTGGTAGATCTGCGACACATTGGTCTTCGTATCCAGCTCGACGAAGTAAGGCCCCACCAGCGCCAACAGCACAAAGCCGATCACCACCAAGAATCCCACAAATCCCACCCGGTTGCGGGCCATCAATCGGATGAAAGTCACGAAGCTGTGGACGAAATTGCCGATCGCATCCCGCAGGGTGTTCCGTTCAGCCAGCGTCATCTGGGTCATCTTCACTCACCTGTGCCTAGTTTGATGCGCGGGTCCAACCGGCTGTACAGGATGTCAGCCAGCAGGTTGGCAACGATCACGGAGATGGTGATGATCAGGAACACGCCCTGCATCACCGGATAATCCCGCTGCGTGATACTGCGCAGCAACACCAGCCCGATCCCCTGGTACACGAAGATGGACTCGATCAACAGGGAGCCGCCGACGATGAATCCGATGGCGATGGTCAGCTGGGTGAAGAGGGGAAGGGACGCGTTCCGCCCCACGTAGGCGAGGGTGATCCGCCTCTCGGGCAGACCTCGAGCCTTGGCGACCACCACGTAGTCCTCCCCCAGGGTGCTGATGGTGCTGCTCTTCATGGTCAGCATCCAGGTCCCGATGGTCGTGATGATGTACGTGACGATGGGGAGGGAGGCGTGATAGAGGGCGTCCTTGATGAAAGCCAGATTGAGGCCGGGCTGCATGCCCGGGGACATGGACCCGCGCATGGCGGCGATATCCACCAGCTTCCACTGCACACCCAGGAACACCACCAGCATCATGGCGATCAGGTAGTTGGGGACGGAGCTGAGCACGGAGGCCAGAGCGGAGAGGACGTGATCGATCAGCGACTCCCGGCGATACGCCATGACCATGCCCAGGATGATCCCCAAGGAGAAGCTGAAGAGCAGGCCCGTTCCCACGCTGAAGATCGTCCAGGGCAGGAATCGGACGATGATCGCGGAGACGGGTGTGCCCGCCGAGATGAGAGAAGTCCCCAGATCGCCATGCAGCAGGTTCTTGATGTAGCCCAGATACTGGATATAGAGCGGCGCGTCGAGGTCGATGGAGAACAGAGCCGCCGCCTGGTTCTTCGCCTCATCGTAGGGAATGCCATACTGCTCGATGAGGCTGTTGATGTACACCTCGACCGGGTTGGCGGGCATGAGCCGCACCAGGAAGAAGGTGAGACTGACGACGACGAAGACGGTGAATAACGCCTTCGCTCCTCGCCGCACCCAGAAGTTACGGATGATCCGTGACCACAAACTCACCTGAGCGGGTGCGAGACCTACCGGAACAGCGGGGGCAGAAGTAGCCAATGCGACAACCTCCTCAAACTCGGAATGGCCCTACAGGACCTGATCATGACCAGGAGCCTTCAATATCCTCGAGTGGAAGAGAGATACGACACATCCCATGGGAACACCAGAACGCGCCGCCCTGGTCGTCGGGGATCGCCCATGTGGCGATCCCTCAACCGCACCATCGGCTCATTCCAGGTGTCTCTGCATCCTGGCAGCACAGTCAACTATCCCAAGCAAGCGCTCATCGTGAATCTGGGTACCTGACGCAAGGTGATCTGGGTGATGAAGCAGGCGCACGGGACAGGAAGGAGTGTGACGCGACCGTCAGGACGATCTCTGCCCCTCTCACATAACCAAGGACGCAAACTGCACGAGGGGGGAGACCCAAGGATTGCGTCAGATGTTATGAAAGGTGCACCCACATTTTATCACCACAGCCTAAACGCTGTCAAACACTTACGGCAATCCCAGCTCCTGGGCCAGCACCAGGGCGGAGGTCCCCAGGATGGTGGCATCGCCGCCCAGGGTGGAAAAAGAGATGTGCGTCTCGGCGGCGATCCTGGGCAACACCCGTTTCCTCACCTCATCGCGGACCTCATCCAGCAGGAAATCGCCGAAGTCGATCAGATCGCCCGCCAGGATCACCTCGTGGATATTGAGGACGCCCACCAGGCTGGCGATGGCCGCCCCCAGGTACCTCGCGGCGGCACGGACCAACGACCGCACCGCCTCGTCCCCGGCCTGCACCGCCTGCACAAGAGCCCTCCGATCGATCTCCTCGCCCTCGGCCAGGCGGCGCGCCAGGAAGGAATCGGGATTCTCCTGTGCGATGGCCTGCGCCCGTTGCACGAGCGCCCGCATACTGGAGAGCGTCTCCAGACACCCCACGTTGCCACACACGCACCGGGTGCCGTTCTCGGCGACGGAGAGATGGCCGATCTCGCCCGCCCCAAAGCCGTCCCCACAATATAGCTTCCCCCCCAACACGATGCCCGACCCGATCCCCTCGCTCACCTTGACGACGACCAGGTTCTCCGTTCGCGCGGAATGGCCAAAGGTATACTCCGCCAGCGCGATCATGTGGCTGTCGTTCGCGATGTGGATGGGAAGGTCATATCGATCGAGAAGCAGCTTCCTGAGAGGGAGGTTTACCCATCCCCGGTTCACCGCCTGACGTACGACCCCCTCGTGGGTGTCCACCAGGCCGGGCGAGCTCACCCCTATCCCCAGGACCGGGGCCGTGGTGAGCCCCAACAGGGCATCGATCAGATCATACACGCCCTGTAGGGAGGCCTCCCCCTTGGGGGGACGACCCGGCAGCTCATATCGATGGAGGATCCTTCCCCGGAGATTCACGACGGCGCCGTAATACTCATCGGCGCTCAGGTCGACGCAGATGGATTGACGGGCATCGTCCACCAGGCCGACCAGGACAGGGGGCCTTCCCCCGGACGAGGCAGCGACGCCGATCTCGGCCAGCAGCCCCATATCCAGCAGAGACGACACGATCTCGGACACCGTGGCGCGAGTCAATTTGGTTTTGCGGGCGATCTCCGCCCGGCTGATGGCGTCGTGCCGAAAAACGGTGTTCAAGACCAGACGTCGATTATGCTCTTTGGTATGCTGCCGGGTGGCCTTCTTCATCCGTCCACTTTGTAAGTTTACTAAACTTATTATAGAGGGGCTTCCCCCCCGATGTCAAGGCCCTCCGACGATTTTTAAGATTTTGCAAATGAAGGACTCGTCTGCCCCGCCGTTTGCCATCCGGAGGCGCCCATGAAGAAAGTGACAGGGGAGCCTTCGCCCATACCGCTCGATTGACGCGCATGGGGCGACCCGACGGGCCGCCCTATTCGCATCAACTGAACAGCATGGGCGAGGCCCCCGCCTGTCGCCTTTTCCCTCCACGGGCGATCGCTCCCGAAAGGGGAGGTGCGGAGGGGCTTCCCCTAGGAAAACTCTTTTTCTCGCCTTTTCCCTGCCTGGTGGGGCTTTGGCCGGTGGCCCCGGCCCCACGGGGCAGGTGGGGGACTGAAAATAGAGTTCTTCGGAGGGTCTGCCGCCCCTCCGAGCCACCCCAGAGATGCGGAGCCACGCTTCCGTATCGCTTAACTTGATACCAATGGGCGACCCGACGGGCCATCCCTGCCATGCCTCGCCCGGCCTGGATCGTAGACGGGAAGGGGAGGCTATAGAGAGCCCAAGATGGCGTTCAAGGCCATGTAGGCCAGGCGCACCTCCTGTCCCCACTGGTTCGTCAGGAAGACGAACACCAGATCATGGTCGGGCTCGATCCACAGCAGCGTGGCCGTGGCGCCGCCATGCCCAAAGGCCGCCGGTGTCCCCAGCGTCCGGGCGTCGCCTCCCGGCTTTCCCCAGCCCAGCCCATACCAGGCCGGCCGCCCCGTGCTGCGCTCCCGGATCCCCTCCGTGTGCAGGCGGGTCATGGTCGCGATGCCGGCCTGGCTGACGATGGTGCGCTCTCGGCCGGCCAGCCCATTGAGCATCGCCTGGCCGAACTTCACCAGATCGGCCGCCGTACTGTACAGCCCGCCCGCCGGAAGCGCCAGCGATCGGAAGTACGGCCAGATGTCATCCCCGCCCGGGAGAGGTTGCACGCTGTGAATCGGCACCATCCGCTCCGCCTGCGGGCCGTCAAAATCAAAGGCCGTGTCCGCCATCCCCAACGGCTCCAGGATGGAGTGCCGCAGATACTCCACGTACGGCTCGCCCGAGACACGCGTGATGATCTCGGCCAGCACCCAAAAGGAGATATTGCAATATTCCCATCGGGTGCCGGGCTGAAAGTGCAGGAAACCGTTGCAGGCCGCCTCCAGATAAGCGGAGGCGGGCACCCGTTCCTCCCAGAGCGGCTCCCAGACCTCCTCGGACAGCCCTGAGGTGTGCGTGAGCAGATGCCAGATGGTCACCTCCTCCTTGCCGAACCGCCCGAACTCCGGCACGTATCGGGTCACCGGATCGGAGATGAGCAGCCGTCCCTGCTCGGCCAGCTGCATGAAGGCGGTGCCGATGAACGGCTTGGTGATGGAGGCCAGCAGGAAGATCGAGTCGAGATGGACCTGGATATCGTCGTCCGGCGCCGGGATGACCTCCTGCCGGATGATCTCACGCCCGTTGGCCACCGCCATCACGGACGGTCCGGCCTCGCCGCGCTCGATCCCCTCCCGCACGACGGCGAAGGCTCGATCCAACTGTTTGGGTTGAAGCCGAGATGTGGTCATGTCACGTTCTCCTTGGAATTACGTGAGGATCGTCTGTTCATGCCAGCGAAAGCCCGATTCGTCCAGATCATACACCCGATACGGGTGGGGAGCTTCCGCAAACGCGGGGACAACGGAGAAATAAGTAGGACCCTCCTGGAACGGGGGAATGCCCGGATGATAGTGGCCACTGAGGACGAGCCTCACCAGCCCGCTTTTGACGATCTGATCGTGCAACTCCTCGGCATCTCGATAGGTATGCGGATATCCCTCGTTCCGCTCCGGCCACACGAGATAGTGCTGGATGTGGATCTGCGACGGGGAATCCGCATCGCACAAGGCCCGGATGAACCGATCGCGCTCGCGCTCGCGCCGCTCCGGGAAATGATCGGCTGCCTCCTTATCGTGGAAGCACAGGAGGCGATACCCGCCGAACACGTGATCCGCGCACAGGGGGTCGAACACCCGCCGCACCAGGTCGGGATGATCGTGATTGCCGTACACGACGACATACGGGCACCCCACCTGGTCCAGGAGTCCGGCGATGAGGTGCAGATCCCGCTCCCCACGAGCCTGCATCTCAGGGTCATCCAGCGCGTCCAACGGGTAGTCCAGCAGATCCCCCGTAACGATCAGAAGGTCCGGCCGTTCCTCGCGCATCCGGCGGACGGCCTGCGCGAACAGCTCGGGCACAGCGCGACAGCGCCGCTGAGGCAGGTCAGACGTCCCGGGCAGGTGATGCCGCAGATGAAGATCGGAGATATGCGCGATCCTCATGCCCGCATCCCCTGCTCCCTCAGATAGCGGATCAGGATGTCCGGCCGATTGGTGCTGACGCCATCTACGCCCAGCGCGATCATGGCCTTCTGCTCACGCAGCGTGTCCGGGTTCCAGGCGCGAACGTCCAGCCCCAAGTTGTGGGCCTCATCCACCAGGCGCAGGCACAGATTCCGGTAG
The DNA here is from genome assembly GCA_013152435.1 of Chloroflexota bacterium. Lineage (NCBI taxonomy): Bacteria > Bacillati > Chloroflexota > Chloroflexota bacterium. Next base: position 84,066 of record JAADGJ010000119.1, read on the forward strand.
TGGATGCCCACGCTGCAGGCGCCTAGATCCACCGCGCGACGAAGGTCGTCCTCTCCAGGATCCTGGAAGATGACGCCGATCTGCAGATCATCGCCGCGCTCCCTCACCCGGGCGAGACGATCCAGATGAAAGGAGGTGAAGATCACCTCCTTCGCCATACCCCGGGCCAGGACGGCGTCCACGGCCGCGTCCTCCACGCCCTCCCCCTTCAGCTCGCAGAGGAGCCGGACGCGCCCCCGGATGGTGGCCAACACCTCGTCCAGGGTGGGAATCTGCTGGCCCTCCCCCGCGTCCAGGGAGCGGACGATCACGAAATCCAGGTCCCGCACGCGCCCCCTGCCGTTGGTCGTGCGGCTCACCGTCTCATCATGGATCACGACCAGATGCCCGTCCCGGGTCAGATGCACGTCGCACTCAACGTAGTCGACCCCCAGCTCGATGGCGTATCGAAATCCCTTGAGGGTGTTCTCCGGCACCACGCCGGCCGCCCCCCGATGCCCGACGACGTATACCATGTTCTTTCTCCCGTATTGCGTATTGCGTGCTACGTGTTGCGTGTTGCGTAAGGTACTACGATCTCCCCTCCGGGCGGACGCGCAAGGTCCCCTCGCCCGATGCCGTGGGCAGGGTGATGGCCAGGACGCCCGGGGATATCCGCTGAGCTCGCACAGGTGCATCGTCCCATGTGACGCGATACGCCCCGTCGGGGTCCATGGTGACCAAAACGCCCGGCCGACGATCGGAGCGGCCGTACAGCCGCAGCGTCGCGTCGAGCGCCCGGTGTCCCTCGTCGACCTCCAGCCGGGTCACCCACACGTCGAAGCCCGCCGTCAGCCGTCCCGGCCGATGATAGGCGCCGAACCAGCTCAGCACCGGCGCCGAGAGCCCCCCGAACTGATGCCACCCCGCGCCGCGGCCCGACTCCACCACGAAGTGCTCGAAGCAGTGGTAGGACGTCTCCACCTCCCCCTGCCAGAGGTCCAGCGCCGTCCGGGCGATGCAGGCCGCCACGTCCAGTCGCCCCAGATCCAACATTGTCTTCCAGAAGAACCACTGGTGCGGCATCCAGACGGTGCCGTTCCAGTAGCCGTCGACCCGATAGTATGGAGCGGACTGGTCCACGGCCGTGATCCCGATGGAGGTCCACAGATGTTGATCGGATGTCAGATATGAAAGAAGTCGGGCCTCCTGGGCCTCGGTGCAGATGCCAGCCACCAGGGGATACGCGCCGTCCAATCCCATGTTGAAATTCGGACTGCTCTCATGGCGCAGGATGCCGACCGGACGGCCGTCCTCGTCGTGGCGCACGTATCCGAAATAGCCGGATTCTCCGTCCCAGGCGTATGCCTGGAGCGCCTCCGTGAACATGGCGATCTCGCCCTCATACTCCCGGACGTCCTGGGGAAGCCGCGCCTCAGCGGCCATGCGCAGGATCTTGGCGGTGCGGATGCAGTGGGCCGTGTTCATCACCGGCGCCACGAAAGGCTCCAGACCGTGCTCGTGCACGTACACCTGCGGTGGGTAGTCGTCCCATCCCCCGGAATTGTAGAAGTAATCCCAGGTCTGGATCAAGTTCGACCGCAGCCGTCGCGTGGTGGAGCTACCCAGATTGCCGCACAGGAACTCGTGGTATTGCCGCAGGCGGGGATAGAAGTATCGCAGCAACTCCTCCGACTGCGTCCGATTCCACAGCTCCAGGAACAGGTAGATCTGCACCGGGACGGGGCTGCCGTGATGGACGAAGGCGGCGTGGGGATCGCCCGGCTCCGTCACGTACGCGTTCAGGCAATCGATGGCCCGGTCGAGGTCCAGCTCGGCCAGCCCGATGCCGATGAACCCGGAATCCCAGGTGTAGAGGCTGTCCCACCACCGGCCGGGCGTGTTGTGCCGGATGTACGAGCGCCGGATGTATACGGGGTAGACCACGTTGGTGAGCAGCGTGGCCGCCATGCGCTCCTGGCCGAACCGATACCGCTCGCCCTCAGGGTTCGGCGCGAGATCGACCACACGCTCGCGCGCCGCCCGATAGACCGATTCGTACTCCTCGGGATCGCGCTCGAACCCGGCCAGGCGGCGGCGGACGTCTTCCACCTCCCCGACGCACACCACGCCGTAGATCACGCGCGCGCGATGGGGCGCGAGGGGGATCGGCCGCAGGAAGACATCGGTGAAGTGCCCGTCGCCGGCCCCCCGGAAAGCGGTCGCCACATGGTTGTGGACGGTGTACCGCATGAGGCGATCCAGCTCGTCGCTGTGGAACTCCCGCACCTGAAATCGATCGAAGCCCCAGGCCAGGCCGTAGACGCGATCCACGTCCGGATATCGGAGGATCAGGCTGTTGGGGATGGGCCCCGAGCTGATCCCGGGGTGCGGGTGCCAGACGACGGGGCGAAAGCGGACGGTGTCGACCTCCCCCGCCGGGACGATGGCGAACCCATCCAGCTCGATCTCGGCCCCACCCGTCGAGACGAGGCGGAGCGTGTGCTCTCCCGGCGACAGGTCTCCCGCCGGCAGCGTGAGCGTCTGGAAGCCCTCGCCTCCGGCGAAGGCGATCTCTCCCCGAACCAGGCCCCCCGCGGCGAAGCGCGCCGTCTCCCCCTCGGCCAGACGATAGCGGAACAGCAGGACGGTGTCCGATATCGCCCGCCGGATCGTCACCCGATAGACCACCGCATCGCCCGGATCCCGGCCGAACCCCCGACCAACCCCGCTGCCCTGCACGAAGCCGTGATCCCGCACCTCGCCCCGGTAGAGCCCGTCGGGCATCAGGTTGTCCGTCGGGCGGGGATGGGCATAGCGCAGATCGGCGTAGTCCAGCGCGTCGATCCAGACGGCGCCGGCGGGCAGTTCCACCCGGCATGGCCGGATGGCCTCCGGCGAGTTGGGCCGCAGCGATGGGAAGTGCATGGAGGCCACGTAGTGCAGCACGATGCTCTGCGGTCGGTCCGTGGCGTTGACGCACTCGCAGCGGATCAGCCGGGTGTCGGCGTCGATCTCGGAGAAGGAGATGTCGCAATAGACCTGGTCCTTCCACTCCAGCTCGTGCCGATGGCAGAAGTAGCGCAGGTCGGGCGCGGCCTCCCAGGGGTGGTAGCCAGACTCCCACAGCACGCTGGGGACATCGACCCGGCGGCGATAGAAGCCGGGGAACACGCTGAGATCGAAGCGCAGGCCCCGGCGCACGTCCGGGATATGGGAGATGCCGATGTAGCGTTTGGTGTACGGCCCCCAGGCCGGGAGCCGCAGATCGTGGGGATTCTCAGCCAGCCTCACCGATGATCCTCCTGCCCATTATGGTACGGACGACAGCGTAGGGGCGACGCATTCCCGGAAGATGAGCCTCGCATGTCGATTGACCTGTCCGATGACAATGGTGTGGAATTGGCCTCATCATCCATGGAATGCGTCGCCCGCACAAGCAGCGTAGGGGCGACGCATTCCCACAAAACGCCCCCCACATGCCGATCGATTCGTCCGATGAGAATAGCGTGGGGTTTGCCTCACCGTTCGTGGAATGCGTCGCCCGCACAGATTCGTTCATCCTCTATCCTCGCCTTCGCGCCCTGGGAACGGTTCGCGCATCATGCGCCATATCTCCTCAGCCCACGGATCGGGCGCCACGCGCTCGGCGTTGTACCGATCCAGATGCCAACGCACAGGATTCTGGACGATGTACCGTCGGATGGCGTCCAGGGCACGGTCGTCGCGGATAATGTGTTCATAATAGTTGCGTTGCCACACGGGCGCACCGGGCGTCCCGCGCATGCGATTGATACGCCGGGCGGTGATGGATTTGAAATTGCCCACGATAGCGCCCAAGGAGCCAGCTGTGGGGCCAGGGCGTAGGGGCGACGCATTCCTAGAGACTGCTCCCCCTGTGTCGATTGATCTATCCGATGCGAATCGTGTGGAATTCGTCTCGCATTCCATGGAATGCGTCGCCCGTACAGAGATCCAGATAATGCCGTGGATATGATTGGGCATGATAACGAACGCGTCCAGCTTCACGTGAATTGCATGTTGGGGAATGCGACGCCAGTACCATTCCGCCACCCGCCCCAATGCGTTCAACTGCATCTCGCCACCCACCACTTCGCCAAACAGGCACCGGCGCTGGTGGGTGCAAACGGTGACAAAATATGCCCCGGGTGCGGTGTAATCGTACGCCCGCAAACGGATGGATCGGCGGTTTCTACGCTGGAAGCCATCGTTCATCGGATCACCTCGCGAATGCGATATGCCTGCCGGTAACGGCAAGGACCCGCGGGCATCCCCGATCGACGGGCCGCGCCGGCTCCCGCGGCGACGGGCCATCGGGATCGTCCCTCCGGGCGGCGCGGGCACTGCCCCCCGTCGCAGCGGACCGGCGGTGGCGCGCCCCCACCGCCAGGTGTGCACGACCCGCCGCAGTATATCATCAATCGAGTGATTCCGTCATCCTATCCGTCCATTCATTCCGCCGCTCGCCGAGCGCCCTGCAAGCACCATGGACTGCTCTATATCCCCTCTCCGTATGAACCTCATTGACTTGTACGGCAATTTGAATATACTGATTTTAGCCCTACATAGAGGGCTGAGCCCAGTTGTCACGAGGGCCGATTACACCTCGCACCCGCTACACCTACGGCGCGTTCTGAACGAGACCACTCCACACTGACCAGCCGCCCATCAGCAAATGCAGGCCCGACAAGAGTCTCCGTAGTCGCTCCACGCTACACTCCACCGCGGTAAAGCTTGAAAGGCACGCCACAATACCACACATGTTGCTCAAACTGAGCTCACCCCCTATGAAGGGCCCGTCGGTGACAAGTGGGGTCCTACCAGGGAAAGGGGGGACAGATGAAAAGGTATGCGGCGCGTTTAAAATACCTTGGTCTTCTGTTCGCCTTGGGGACGCTGACGATGTTCCTCTCGAGCCTCGCCATCGTGACGGCCAATGAGCGTCCCCTGATCGTGAGCAGGTGGCTCACCACGACGCCGGTGATCGACGGGGTGATCTCAAACGCCGAATGGCAGGATGCGACCCGGATCGATATCAGCTCTGGCGGCAAGGAGGCCTACGCCTATTTCAAGAACGACGGGAATTGGTTATACGTAGCCATCGATGCCGTGTTTAACGAGGCGTACCAGAGCGACCCCGTTCTGCCCTGGGATGAGGTGAGAATCTTCTTCGACGCGGGCAATGACGGGAATTTACGATTCGACTGGCGCCTCATATTCGGGGCTCCGACAAGGAAGGGAGAGGCTGCGGCACTCCGGATCTTAGGCGCGTGTTCGTTCACGGGAGTAGAAGGCGGGTTAGGCGCGGTCAACGACACGGCCGGGCATGTGCAGTACGAGTTAAAGATCCCCTTATATGTCAACATGGCTCCTCTGGTTGGCGGTCCAGGGAGTACAACAGGCATGCTGATCGCCGTGAATGATAGATGTGGCTTCGGCGGGTGTCGTGACGTGCTCTTATACCCAGGTGACGCGAACGCGGATTATACATGCGGGGATGACCAGGAGGTCGTCCAGACCTGGGCTCTCCTGCGATTAAGCAAGCCGGTGGTGCAGAGCGGATGCTACGCCATCACCTATGACGCTCATCTGGATGATCGCTACGATATGAAGCCGGGATGCACGTACTATGAGGGGGACTACGACATCCACACGGTAGGGGCTACGTGTGACGACGCCTACCTCTACTTCCTGTGGGAGATCGGGGGAACCGTAGGCCAACCATCCGATGCCAACTTTATCTTTTGGGCCTCCCTGGATGTCGACGACAATACATCCACCGGCTGGATAGGGGCCGAGTATCTCGCCCACTTTGCCATGCAGAACGGCGACCTTCGCGATGACTTGTCGGGGCTCTTCGATACGGCCAAGAGAGAGTGGCCTCATCCGCAGCTTTACAGGCTGACCGAGGATGATTACTGCATGCGGGGATCCTACATCGAGATCAGGGTGCCCAAATCCTATATCCGGTCTTATGATAGCACGGACATCAAGGTTTGGATGGGGGTCGATGTGAACGCCCTCGAGCCACCCCCCATATGCATGGATGAGGTGAAGGCGTTCTATATCCCCGCTGGATGCGCCATCCCCCCCACCACGCCGACCAGTACACCTCCGCCAACCCCTACCTACACGCCTACGCCGACCTCAACGCCAACTCCTACTCCCACCCCGACGGCGACCAGCACACCAACGCCAACGCCAACGCCCATACCCGGAGTATATGGTAAAGTCTACGTAAGGGTGGGAAATAAAGATTATCCGTTGAGAAACGTGAGAGTATCGCTATGCGACTCATTCAAATGTGACATGACCAACACAGATAAAGATGGGAAGTACGCCTTCAAGAAGTCATTGGACGGTCAATTCACGGTCGAGGCGCTTCTGGGACACGGATCCAAGGATACGCACTATTTCCAGGTACGATATAAGAAGGGTGGACCTCGGGTTTGGGTGCGGACACGCCCCTTCACGATAAGGCCGGGGGAAGCGAAGACTGTGAACATCGATTTTGCGAATCAAAATCTCGACTCTTCCGTTGACCCTAAGGATAGACTCGATGAGTTGGCGCTCATCTACTTCTACGTCAAGCAGGCCTTCGACTTTATGGACAGCAAATTAAAGCATGTGCCGACGTACAATATGCCTCTGAAAGTTTATGGCTATTCTACGGCGTGTTCTCCCCCGGACAGGAGTTGCTATGAAAGGGATAAGACCAACGCAAACGTACACATCTCCGTGGATGACTCTCAATACATCGCTACCGATCCATCCGTAGTGCGGCATGAGGTCTTCCATCATCTGATGCAGGACGCCATCACGATCCCTCCTCTCCCCGAGGGGGACACAAATCATGGGGGATATGCCAATAGCAGTACCTCAGACTCCTGGGTCGAGGGATGGGCTGAATTCTGGCCCGTGGTCCTTAATCATCATGTGAACCCGACCGATCCATATCCATATGTGTATCGCACCGGCGTGAGTTTTGAGCAGAACTGGAAGGCTTGGGACACGGAGACAGGCTCGGGTGGGAGGAAAATATACCGTGAGGACTTCGCCGTCGCCAGCCTCCTATGGGATCTCTA
>JAADGJ010000120.1:0-41424 GCA_013152435.1 Chloroflexota bacterium
AGGGGCTTCGCCCCTCCAGAAAAAGCCTTCCTCCCGCCTTCGACCTGCCCGGCCTCGGCCTGGGTCCTTCAGGAAGGGCCGAGAGGCAGGTGCAGGCCGGAAAAGCGGAGTTTCCCGTGGAGGGGAGGTCCCCTCCACACCTCCCCCTGTGGAGCTGGTAGTTGAGGGAGATCCTCAGACACCTTGCCGGCAAATTTTCAGACACGATCTCAGACTCCCCAGGGGGGCGGTCGATGGCGGCCGTAGCGTTCTTTTCCATACCTCACGTTTCCATGTGACGCGATCCCGTTGACAGCCCGACGGAAGAAAGCCTATAATGGGATCACGAACACTCGATGCGCCGATGACGATGGGGAGACGGCCTCTGCATGAGAAGCGAGCGCTGAGTTGAAAGCGGCGGTGAAGGGAATTATCTTCGATTTCAAGCGGTTTTCCGTCCATGATGGACCGGGGATTCGCACAACGGTCTTCTTGAAGGGATGCCCACTGAGCTGCTGGTGGTGCCACAACCCTGAAAGCCAGGCCCCAGGGCCGGAGTTGATCGTCCGGGAGAGCCGGTGCATCCGATGTTACGCCTGTGTAGCGGCCTGTGAGCAGGGGGCCATCTCCCAGAATGGCGGCATACCCATCACCGACAGGGAGAAATGCGTGCTCTGCGGGGCCTGCGCCGAGGTGTGCTACGCCGAGGCGCGGGAGATCGCGGGCCGGGAGATGACGGTGGCAGAGGTGATGGCGGAGATCGAGCGCGACGCCGCCTTCTACGAGGAGTCAGGCGGGGGCGTGACCTTCTCCGGTGGGGAGCCCCTCTTGCAAGGGGAGTTCCTGATCGCCCTGCTGGAGGCATGCCGGGAGAGGGGCATTCACACCGCCGTGGACACCAGCGGTTTCGCTCCCTGGGAGACGATGGAGAGGGTGGGCCAGCTGGCCGACCTCTTCCTCTATGACCTGAAGCTGATGGACGATGCCCAGCATCGGAAGTACGCGGGCGCGACCAACCGTCCGATCCTGGAAAATCTCCAGGCGCTCTCCAAACAGGGACGCGAGATCGTCCTTCGCATCCCCCTGATCCCGGGCATCAACGACGATGAGGAGAACATCCGACAGCTGGGCCGGTTCGCCGCCGCGCTTCCCCATCTGAACCATGTAGACCTGCTGCCCTACCATCGCATGGGGGCCGAGAAATACGAGCGACTGGACAAAGCCTACACGCTCCCCGATACCCATCCTCCCTCCAAGGAGAGGGTGTCCGAGATCGCTCAAATCCTGAGGGGATTTGGCCTGCGCGTCGAAGTGGGAGGATGAGGCATGGTGATGACGGAGAGGGTCGCCCGGCTGAGGGAACAAAGTCTGGCGGCGCCACCCACCCTCTCGACGGAGAGGGCAGAACTTCTGACCGATTTCTACAAGCGAGATCAGGGGCTGACGTCCGTGCCTGTGCGGCGCGCACGGGCCTTTCAGTACCTGATGGAGCGCAAGACCATCTACATCGGCGAGGGGGAGCTCATCGTCGGCGAGAAAGGCCCCTTCCCTAAGGCAGCGCCCACCTATCCGGAGCTGTGTTGCCATAGCCTGGAGGACTTGGATATCCTGAACTCCAGAGAGAAGATCCCGTTCGCCGTCAGCGAGGAGGCCCGGCGGGTATACGAGGAGACCATCATCCCCTTCTGGAGGGGAAAATCCCTCCGGGATTTGCTCTTCCAGGAGATGACGGAAGAATGGAAGGCCGCGTACGAAGCCGGCATCTTCACCGAGTTCATGGAGCAACGAGCGCCCGGCCACACGGTGCTGGATGACAAGATCTATCGCAAAGGGTTCCTGGACTTCAAACGGGACATCCAGAGGAGCCTGGAGAATCTAGACTACCTGAACGACCCGGATGCCTATGATAAACAGGAAGAGCTCAAAGCGATGCTCATCTGCGCCGACGCGCTGATCCGCTTCGCGGAGCGACACGCGGAGAAGGCGAGAGAGCTGGCGGCGCGAGAGGAGGACCCGCAGCGCCGAAAGGAGCTGGAGCGCATCGCCGAGGTCTGCTCGCACGTCCCGGCGCATCCTCCGCGGGACTTCTGGGAGGCTCTGCAATACTACTGGTTCGTCCACCTGGGCGTGACGACTGAGCTGAACACGTGGGATGCCTTCAGCCCCGGCCGGCTGGACCAACATCTGTACCCCTTCTACAAGAGGGGACTGGAGGACGGAACCCTCACCCGGGAGCAGGCCGAGGAGCTGCTGCAATGCCTCTGGATCAAATTCAACAACCAGCCGGCTCCCCCCAAGGTCGGGGTCACGGCGGAGGAGAGCGGCACCTACACCGACTTCGCTCAGATTAACCTCGGAGGCCTGAAGCCGGACGGATCGGACGGCGTCAACGAGGTCACCTATCTGATCCTGGATGTGGTGGAGGAGATGCGGCTCGTGCAGCCCAGCGCCTCCATCCAGGTGAGCAAGAAGAGCCCGGACCGATTCATCAAACGGGCCGCCCGCATCATCCGCACAGGTTTTGGCCAGCCATCCGTGTTCAACTCCGACCTGATCGTCCAGGAGCTCGTGCGCCAGGGTAAATCCATCCTCGACGCCCGAAACGGCGGGTCCAGCGGCTGCGTGGAGGTGGGTGCCTTCGGCAAGGAGAACTACAATCTGACCGGCTATTTCAACATGCCGAAGGTGCTGGAGATCACCCTGAACAACGGCGTTGACCCGCGCACGGGGAAGCAGATCGGGCTGAGGACGGGGGACCCGACGCGATTCCGGTCCTTCGACGAGCTATTCGAGGCGTACAGAAGACAGCTCAACTACTTCATCGACATCAAGGTGCGGGGGAACAACGTCATCGAGCGGCTGTACGCCCGCCATATGCCCGCACCGTTCCTCTCGATCCTGATCGATGACTGCATCGCCACCGGCCGGGACTACCACGACGGCGGGGCGCGCTACAACACGACCTATATCCAGGGCGTGGGGCTGGGCACCATCACCGACGCCATGACGGCCATCAAGTACCACGTCTTCGACCGGAAGACGCTGACCATGGCACGGCTTCTGGCCGCCCTGCGAGACGACTTCGAGGGCCACAAGAGGACGCGCCTGATGCTGCTGAACCGGACGCCCCGGTACGGCAACGACGATGATTACGCCGACGAGGTGATGAGGGCCCTGTTCGAGGCCTACTTCGACGCGGTGGACGGTCGTCCCAACACCAAGGGCGGGGAGTATCACATCAACCTGCTGCCGACCACGGTCCACGTCTATTTCGGCTCAGTGATCGGGGCCACACCCGACGGACGCAAGGCCGGGACTCCCCTCTCGGAAGGGGTCTCGCCCGTCCAGGGGGCGGATCGACGCGGCCCCACGGCGGTTCTGAAGTCGGTGGCCAAGATGGATCACGCCCGCACCGGCGGCACGCTGCTCAACCAGAAGTTCACGCCGCAACTGCTCCAAAACGACCGGGACCTGGACAAACTGGTCCATCTGATCCGGACATATTTCCGGCTGGATGGCCACCATATCCAGTTCAACGTCGTGGACGCCGACACATTGCGGGCGGCGCAACGGAATCCGGAGCGATACCGGGATCTCATCGTGCGCGTGGCTGGTTACAGCGACTACTTCTGTGACCTTAACAAGGCTCTGCAAGATGAGATCATCGCCCGCACGGAGCATCAGACATTTTGAGGTATAATGCGACTGAGATGCCTGGCATGTGAGGTGTTGGCCCGGCCGCTGTACCTCTGCGCGGCCCACTCGCCGCACATCGTCGATGTGGAGCTGTTTCGCCGCGGGCTACACGATGACCCACCTGATCTGCGGGCGCGGCTTCAGGCTCGCATTGACGTCTTGGCAGACGAGGGATATGACGCGATCGTGCTGGCGTACGGCTTGTGCGGGCAGGCCACGGCCGGGTTGGAGGCCCGGGGAATCCCCCTGCTCATCCCACGAGCGCACGACTGCATCACCATCTTCCTGGGCTCCAGGGAGCGCTACCGACAACAGTTCGAGGAATGTCCGGGCACTTACTGGTATAATCTGGATTACATGGAGCGCTCGGATGGGAGTGGCGGCGGGGTAGCCCTGGGCGCGAACACCAGCACCGACATCGACGCCGTGTATCAGGAATACGTGGAGAAGTACGGAAAGGACAACGCCGACTACCTGATGGAGGTCATGGGCGCCTGGCAGCAGCATTACCAACGGGCGGCATACATCGACATGGGCGTCGGCGACGGGTCACGCATCGAGGCGCAGGCCCGCTCCCAGGCGGAGCGGCGCGGCTGGCGATTCGATCGGCTGGCAGGGGATCTGGTGCTGATCCGCCGGCTGCTCAACGGCGACTGGGACGAGGACTTCCTGGTCGTGCCGCCCGGGCAGCAGGTCAGGATGACCTATGACGAGCGAGTGGTCACCTGCGCCGGGGAAGACCGGGGATAGGACAGCTACAGCGATACGCGTTCGTCGAGGGATCGAAGCATAGATCTGTAGGGTAACTTTCAGCGCATCAATAGGGAGAAGCTATGATAAACCTCTACGGCCGTTCCCTCTCTCGCGAGGAGCTGCTACAACGGATCGGTGACATGCGTCAGGTGGCCGGGGTGCGGCTGGCGGAGCTGGCCGACGGCCCTGAGCGCGGCGTGCGCGTCGCTGACGTGTACACGGGAAGCGGTTTCTCCTTCACCGTGCTCCTGGATCGCGGTATGGACATCGGCGCGGCCACGTATAACGGCCGGGCGCTGGCCTGGCAGGCACAGCCGGGCACGCCCGCCCCCTCGTTCTATGAGCCGCAAGGGCTGGGATGGCTGCGCACCTTCCACGGCGGCCTGGTGGCCACCTGTGGGCTGACCCAGGTGGGCGCCCCGTGCGAGGATCAGGGCGAGGCGCTGGGGTTGCACGGGCGCATCGGTCACATCCCTGCCCGCCATGTGTACGCGGACGCCGGGTGGGACGGCGATGAGTACGTGATCTGGGTGCAGGGGAAGATGCGGGAGACCGTGATCTTCGGCGAGGATCTGCTGCTGACCCGCCGCATCTCCGCCCGGCTGGGCGAGTCCCGCCTGTTCATCGAGGACACCGTGGAGAACATCGGCCACCTGCCCACCCCGCACATGATGCTATACCACTGCAACTTCGGCTGGCCTCTCATCGACGAGGGAACGGAGCTGATCGTCCCGTCGACCACGGTAACCCCGCGTGACGCCGTGGCCGAGCCAGGCCTCGACCAGCACCACCGCTTCGAGACGCCGCAGCCCGGCTACGCGGAACAGGTCTTCTTCCACAACGCGCGGGCGGACGCGGACGGATATGTGACGGCCGTGCTGGCCAATCGCACGCTGGACAACGGGCGCGGCTTCGGGGCCTACATCCGGTACCGACAGGCTGAGCTGCCCCAGCTCATCGAGTGGAAGCAGATGGGCGCGGGGACCTACGTCGTCGGGGTCGAGCCGGCCAACTGCCTCGTCATGGGCCGCGCGGCGGAGCGCGAGCGGGGCACGCTGGTCATCCTGGAGCCGGGGGAGAAGCGCGAATATCGAGTGGAGATCGGCGTGTTGCCTGACAACGACGCCATCGACGCATTGACGAGTCAAATCCGCTCGCTCTTATAAAAGCGGAGGATTCATCCAAGGTACCCACTTTTTCACATCGCGGTTCACAACACAAGGACCAAGAAAGGAGGTCTCATGGAGAACAAGTATCGCTGGTTGCGTATTCTGGCCGTGGTCTCACTGGTGCTGGCGGCTCTGGTGTTCCTGTGGGGACTGTGGAACGGTCTCTCCTGGCAGGCGAAGGCGGGTTATGAGGGATTGACGGCCCCCGGCGGCGTCAGGCTCGTCCTGCGGCTCACCCTGTTCTTCCTGCCCTTCGCGCCCGCTCTCTTCTTCGCCGGGCTGCTCTTCATGGCCGCCAGCGGGCTGCAACTCATGCTGGACACCGCCGAGCGCACCCAGGCGCTGGTAGAGGATCTGCAGAAGCAGGCAAGCGAGGGCTGAGCCCTTCCACCATGTTCCACCTGATCCAAGTTCAAAGCCTGCTGCAAGAGGCCGGGCTGGATGGATGGCTGCTCTTCGACTTCCGCGGCAGCAACCCCATCGCCCGGCGCGTGGTGGGCCTGCCCGAACATGGGGTGTTCAGCCGTCGCTGGGCCTACTGGGTCCCGGCCCACGGTGAGCCCGCATGGGTGATCCCGCGCCTGGAAGCGGGACAGTTCGAGCCTCCCGCGCCCGGGCGCGTTCTCACCTATGTGAGCTGGCGCGACTGGCTGGATCGCCTGCAAAGCCTCGTCGGCGGGGCGAGCAAGATCGCCATGGAATATTCGCCCCAGGGCGCCATCCCATACGTCTCCCGGGTCGACGCGGGGACGATCGACCAGGTACGCGGGCTGGGCGTGGAGGTCGCCTCCTCCGCCGATCTGGTGCAGGCCGTGGAGGCCCGGTGGACGCCCGCGCAACGGGAGGGCCACCGCCGCAGCGCGGCCGCGCTCATAGAGGTCAAGGACGACGCCTTCGCACTCATCGCCCGGACGTTGAAAGAGGGGCGCGTCCTCTACGAGCACGAGGTGCAGGCGTTCATCATCGAGCGGTGCACGGACCGCGGCATGGTTGGCGCCAGCGCCATCGTGGCCGTGAACGCGCACAGTGGGAATCCCCACTACTTCCCCTCGCCCGAGCGCCCGACGCCCATCTGCCCCGGCGATTGGGTGCTGATCGATCTCTGGGCCAAGCAGGCGGAGCCGGACGCGGTATATGCGGACATCACCTGGGTGGCTTACGCGGGGGAACGGCCGCCCCAGCGCCACCAGGAGATCTTCGACATCGTACGGGAGGCAAGGGACGCGGCGATCCGCTTCGTCCAGGAGGGCATACAGTCCGGACGGTCGCTCCATGGCTACGAGGTGGACGACGTGGCACGGGGGGTGATCGCTCGCGCCGGCTACGGCGAGTACTTCATCCACCGCACTGGCCACTCCATCGGCGTGGAGGGACACGGCAACGGCGTGAACATCGATAACCTGGAGACCCAGGACCGCCGGCGATTGATCCCGGGCATCGGCTTCTCCATCGAGCCGGGCATCTACCTGCCTGAGTTCGGCGTGCGCCTGGAGATCGATATGTACGTCGGCGAGGACGCAGCTGAGGTCACCACGCTTCCATTGCAGGAAGAGATCATCCGGTTGATGGGATGACGACGACCAGGCAGTCCACGACGCCTTCGTTCAAGGAGCGGGTGCGTCTCGCCCTGGGGGATCGGCACCTGCGCACCGCGCTGCAGCGCGCCACCGGGCAGTTCGAGCGGAAACGGGCACAGGCCTTCGCCGAGCTATCCGACCCGGAGCTGCTGCGAGATCAGGCCCGCGCGGCGCGAGAGCATGCCATCGCGCACCTGCCCGAGCTCCTGGAGCGGCTGGAGGCCGAGGTAACGGCCCACGGCGGGGTCGTCCACTGGGCGGAGGACGCGGCCCAGGCTCATCAGATCGTCCTGGACCTGGCCCAATCCCACGGGGTGCGCCGCATCGTCAAGGGCAAGTCCATGGTCTCCGAGGAGATCGGCCTCAACCAGGCGCTCCAGTCCGCCGGGCTGGAGGTGACGGAGACCGACCTGGGCGAGTTCATCATCCAGCTGGCGGGGGAGATGCCCTCCCACATCGTCGTGCCCGCCGTTCACAAGCGCAAAGAGGATATCGCCGACATCTTCGAGCGCCACCTCGACGTGCCGCGCACTCTGGAACCGGAGGTCCTGACCGAGACGGCCCGCCGCCGTCTGCGCCGCTACTTCCTGCGGGCCGACATGGGGATCACCGGGGTCAACTTCGCGGTGGCGGAGACGGGCACGCTGGCCATCATCACCAACGAGGGCAACGGGCGCTTCGTGACCAGCCTGCCCCCCCTGCACGTGGCGATCATGGGCATCGAGAAGGTGATCGCCACGTTGGAGGATCTGATCCTGCTCGTGCAGATCCTCCCGCGCAGCGCTACCGGTCAGAAGATGACCACATATGTGAGCCTCATCAACGGCCCCGCGCGGCCGGGCGACCCGGACGGCCCGGAGGAGCTGCACCTGATCCTTCTGGACAACGGCCGCAGCCATATCATCGCCGAAGGATACACCGAGGCCCTATACTGTATCCGATGCGGCGCCTGCTTGAACAGCTGCCCCGTCTATCGGGAGATCGGGGGGCACGCTTACGGCTGGGTATACCCCGGGCCCATCGGCGCCGTGGTGACGCCGCTCCTGCAGGGGTTCCCCCGCGCCAGGGAGCTTCCCAACGCCAGCTCGCTATGCGGCGCCTGCCGGGATGTGTGCCCCGTGCGGATCGACCTCCCCCGGCTTCTCCTGAAGCTCCGCAGCGAGCTGACGAGGACAGGGCTCTCCTCGCGATGGGAGCGATGGGCCATCCGGGGATGGCGCTGGATCATGGCGTCGCCCGCCCGCTATCGATGGGCCGGGCGGCTGGCCGCCTGGGGCACCCTAGGGCTGGCGCGACGAGGATGGATCCGCCGGCTGCCCCCGCCGCTGAACCGGTGGACGCGCAGCCGGGACTTCCCGGCTCCCGCCGTCAAGCCGTTTCGGGAGCGTTGGGCGAAGCGGGAGGCAAGGCCATGACGGAGGCGCGACAGGCGATCCTGAACCGGCTGCACCAGGCGCTTCGGACGAGCCCTACCCCTCCCATGCGCCCCCCGCGGCCGAGCCGCTATGAGCCGGTCACGCACCTCACCGGCTGCCGCCAGGAGTGGCTGGAGCGATTCGGACAGGAGTTGACCCTGCTGGGGGGTACCTGGGAATACGCGGAGACCATCGCCGCCGCCCGGCTGAAGCTGCTGGCGAGATTCCAGGAGGAAGGGCTTCGGCGGATTCTGGCCTGGGATCCCCGGCTGTGGCCGCTGCCAGGGCTGTATGAGGCGCTGACCACGGTTGGGGTGGAGGTCATCGTGCCGGACTTCCGCGCGAACGATCGAGAGGACACGCTCCAGCTGGCCGCCGAAGTGGAGTTGGGCCTGAGCGGCGCGGAGGCAGCCCTCGCCAGCACGGGCACGCTGATCGTGCGCAGCGGGCCGGGATCCTGTCGGCTGGCCTCCCTGATCACCCCCCGCCACCTGGCCCTGGTGCCCATGTCCCGCCTCTATCCCAACGCGGAGGCGTGGCTGTCCGACCTGCGGACGACCGGACGGGCGCGCGAGTTCTTCACCGACGCAAGCAACATCGTCCTCATCAGCGGTCCCAGTCGCACCGCCGATATCGAGATGATTCTGACGCTGGGCGTCCACGGCCCGAGGCGTGTCGACGTCCTCTTCTTCGAGGAGCGATAGGGAACGATGCTTGACCTCTCGACATTTCAGACCCCGCCGAAGACCTACGGCGCGGCGCCTTTCTGGTCATGGAACGACGATCTGCAGGAGGACGAGCTGGTCCGGCAGATCGGCGTGATGGACGAAGGCGGTTGGGGAGGGTTCTTCATGCACTCCCGCGTGGGACTGATCACCCCGTATCTGTCCCGCCGCTGGTTCGAGTGCGTCAAAGCCTGTGTGATGGAGGCGAAGCGACGCGGCATGCACGCCTGGCTGTACGACGAGGACAAATGGCCCAGCGGCTTCGCCGGCGGCATCGTCCCCGCCCTCTCCCCCGCGTATCGGAGCAAGACACTCTACTGCCTGGTCGACCACAAGCCAACGCATATTCCCGAACGGCTGGGCGCCTGGATCGCCCGCCGTGAGGAAGGGCAACTGGTTGACTTCCAGCCCGCGCCCGACCCCTCGGCCTTCGATCCGACCACCCACGCCTGGGTGCAGATCTACCCCGTCACCGCCACGCTGACCGAGCCCTGGTTCAACGGGTACTGCTACTTCGACGCGTTGAACCCGGAGGCGGTACGCGCCTTCATCGAAAGCACCTATGAGGCATATGCCCGTGAGGTAGGCGACGCCTTTGGGACGACGATCCCGGGCATCTTCACGGATGAGCCGCAATACATTCGCTGGAGGGGATACCACCGCGCGATCCCCTGGACCGACGATCTCCCCGAGGAGTTCCGAGAGCGCAACGGCTACGACCTGATCCCGGAGCTGCCCAGCCTGTTCTTCGACACGGGCGATTACATGCGGGTGCGTTACGACTTCTGGCGCACCGTCACGCTGCGATTCGTGGACAGCTTCACCCGCCAGGTGGGCGAGTGGTGCGCCGAGCACAACCTGATGCTCACCGGCCACATGATGGCGGAGGACACGCTGGAGAGCCAGATCCGCTGGATCGGCGCCGCCATGCCGCACTACGAGTACATGCAGCTCCCCGGCATCGACAAGCTCTGCCGGGATATCGACCAGCCGGTGACGGCCAAGCAGCTCGACAGCGTCGTGTGCCAGCTGGGGAAACCCCTGGCCCTGTGCGAGGCATACGGCTGCTCAGGACAGGACTTCAGCTTCGCAGGCCGCAAGTGGATCGGCGACCACCTGTACGCGCTGGGCATCAGCGTGTTGAACCCGCACCTCTCGCTCTACGCCATGCGGGGCGCCCGCAAGCGGGACTACCCGCCGAACATCTACTACCAGCAGCCGTGGTGGCCGTACAACAGCGCCTTCGACACGTACTACACGCGCCTGAGCTACGTGCTCACGCAAGGTCAGCGCGTGGTCGACGTGCTGGTCATCCACCCCATCGCCAGCGCATGGACGGTCTACAGGCCCATGGGAACGCTCCGGGCCGAACGTCTGAGCCGGGAGCTGCAAGCCCTGAACGACAGCCTGCTGGCGCTGCATCGCGATTATCACTTCGCCGATGAGATCCTCCTCGCCCGATATGGCAAAGTGGCGGACGGACGTATTCGGGTCGGGGAAATGGCGTACCGGGTGGTGATCGTGCCTCCGGGCACCACGCTGGCCCAATCCACGGTAGACCTGCTCCACGACTTCGCCGAGGCTGGCGGCCTCGTCCTGGCCGTGGGGGAGGCGCCCACGCGAGTGGATGGCCGCCCGGCCCAACGCGTGCTCCCGCCGGAGACGGTGCGCATCCCCAACGAGCGAGCGGCCATCGCCCAGGCCCTGGACGCCCGCTTGCCCGCTGATATCCTGATCGAGGGCGAAGGGGCAGAGGAGATCATCTACCACCACCGGCGCGATGGGACCACCGAGATCTTCTTCCTCGCCAACCAGGATCTGTACGAGGGACGGGAGGTCCGGGTTGTGCTGCCGGGAGAGGGACGCCTGGAGCGATGGGATCCCTTCACCGGGCAGACGGAACCCCTTGCCGGGCACGTCTCCGGCGGCCGTACCGAGGTAACCCTCTCGTTCCCGCCGGTGGGATCGCATCTGCTGGTCATGCACACGGATCAACCGCCGGTGGCCCTATCCTCCGAACAACGCCCCTCCACCGAGGAGTCGATCGCGCTCCCCGACCGCTGGACCTTCCGACGCCTGGATCCCAACGCAATCACCCTGGACTATTGCTCCATCCGCCTGGACGACGGGCCATGGAGCGAGCGCAAGCCGATCTGGCAGGCCCATCGCGACGCCATGATGGCTGGCACGGGAACGCCATTCGCGCTGCGGTTCCGCTTCCAGGTCGAGGCCCTACCCTCCGCTATCGAACTAGTCCTGGAATGTCCCGAGCGGTTCCAAATCGCCGTGAACGGACGTAACGTGCCGTACCAGGACACAGGATACTGGCGGGACATCAGCTTCAAGCGGGTGGATATCCGTTCTTACGTGCAAGAGGGGGAGAACACGATCGAGCTGACGGGCGTGGTGGCGGAGGACACGGAACTGGAGGACATCTACCTGATCGGGGATTTCGGCGTGAGCGCCCGCCGCATCGGCCCGGAGCGGCACGGCGCGGAGGGGATGGACTTCGACCGCTATGCCCCGGAGTTCGCGCTGACCCAGGAGGCGGCGGGCGGGACCAGCCGGGATCTGAACACCCAGGGCTACCCCTTCTTCGCCGGCATCCTCAGCCTGAGCCAGACGGTGGAGGTCGCCGATCCGGGGGAGCAAGCCATCCTGGCCCTGGACGGGCTACACGCCATCGTCGCCGAGGTATGGGTCAACGGCCAGCAGGCGGGGATCACCCTCCTGCCGCCCCATGAGGTGGACGTGACCGAGCACCTGAAGCCAGGCGCCAACGAGATCGAGGTGCGCCTGGTCACCAGCCTGCGCAACCTGTTGGGGCCGCTCCACCGGGCGGGTGGCGATCAAAGATGGACCGGGCCCAACGACTTTGTGGACATGAGCCGATGGACGGACGACTACATCTTCGTGCCCTTCGGGTTTGAGGCCGCCCATCTGCGGATCCGGCGAGCATGACCTGTATCCTGCATCTTGTATCCTGGATCCTGGATCTTGTATCCTGCATCTTGCATCCTGGATCTTGCATCCTGCACCCTGCATCCGGTATCCTGCATCCTGCACCCTGATATCAGGAGGTAACCATGGCGAAAACGGTCAATGTAGCACTCATCGGTTACAAGTTCATGGGACGAGCACACTCCAACGCCCTCCGTCAGGCGCCGATCTTCTTCCCCGAGCTACCGATCAAGCCCGTGATGAAGGTCCTGGTGGGGCGCAATCGCGAGGCGGCGCAGGCCGTGGCGGATCAATTCGGGTGGGAGGAGGTCGCCACCGACTGGCGCGAGGTGGTCGAGCGGGACGACATCCACGTGATCGACATCGCCTCCCCCGGCAACACCCACGCCGAGATCGCCATCGCCGCGGCCAAGGCGGGGAAGCACATCATCTGTGAGAAGCCGCTGGCCAACACGCTGGAAGAGGCCAAAGCGATGGTGCAGGCCGCCCAGGAGGCCGGGGTGACCACCCTGTGCAACTACAACTATCGCCGGGTGCCCGCCATCCGCCTGGCCAAGAAGCTGATCGAGTCCGGCGCGCTGGGCGAGATCCGCCACTTCCGGGGCGCCTACCTGCAGGACTGGATCGTCGATCCCGAGTTCCCGCTGGTCTGGCGGCTGCGCAAGGAGGTCGCCGGGGCGGGCGCGCTGGGCGACATCGGCTCCCACAACATCGACCTGTGTCGTTACCTGGTGGGCGAGCCCACCCGCGTCACCGCGCTGACCCGGACCTTCATCAAGCAGCGCCCCCTGCCATCCGAGGACATGGGCGCGTGGGGCTCGTCGGCGGGGGGCGGCATGGGCGAGGTGACGGTGGACGACGCGGCGGCCATCATCGCCGAGCTGGACAACGGCCCCGTCGCCACCTTCGAGGCCACCCGCTTCGCCCTGGGCCGCAAGAACTACAATTCGTTCGAGATCTACGGCTCCAAGGGATCCGTCGCCTTCAACTTCGAGCGGATGAACGAGCTGGAGTACTACGACGGCACCCTACCCACCGACCGCCAGGGATGGTCCGTCATCCAGTGCACCAACGCCGGGGACCATGACTTCATCGATCACTGGTGGCCGCCCGGCCATCCCATCGGCTATGAGCACACCTTCACCCATGCCATCGTGGACTTCCTCAACGCGCTGGACAAGGGCGAGCAGCCCGACTCCGACTTCGCGAGCGGGGCTCAGACGGATGCGGTGGTTGATGCCGTGCTGAAGTCGGCCGAGACCGGGCAATGGGTGACGGTGGAGAAGATCGCCTGAAAGGAGCGGGGGCGTTCAACCGTTGGCGAAACGCATAGGGGGCCGGGGGTGCCCGGCCCCTCTCTTGTGGAGTTGAATCGCGGGCCTGAAACGGGGGGCCGCGATCCCGGGCGCCTATCCGATCACACCTCGCAGCCCACAAGGATAGCGCCCGGCCGACCGCCGGGCTCTTAGAGTATGTCTGAAAAACGCCGTTGCTTCTGCTGTGGGGAGGCCTGGAGGGGCTCCGTCCCTCCGGAAAAGCCCTTCTCCCACCTTCGACCTGCCTGGCCTCGGCCTGGGTCCTTCGGGAAGGGCCGAGAAAGGCAGGTGCAGGCCGGAAAAGTGGGGTTTTCCGTGGAGGGGAGGACCCCTCCACACCTCCCCATGTGGAGCTGGTCGTTGAGGGAGACCCTCAGACATCTCGCCGGTAAATTTTCAGACATGCTCTTACACATCTCACCAAAATGAGGACGGGATCCACCATGCTCACAGCGGCGATCATCGGCTGTGGCCGTATCGTTGCGGAAGGACACCTGCATGCCTTCCAGACGTTGAAAGACCGGGTTCGCGTCATCGCGCTGGCCGATCCGGCACCCGAGCGACGGGCGCTGGTCGGCGACGCGCTGGACGTGCCGGAATCGGCACGCTATGCGGACTATCGAGACCTGCTTCATCGTGAGACGCCGGATTTCGTCGATCTGGCGCTGCCCCATTTCCTGCATGAGGAGGTCACCATCGCCTGCGCGCAGGCCGGACGGCACATCCTGACGGAGAAGCCTCTGACCACCTCGCTGGAGTCGGCCGACCGCATCCTGGAAGCGGTGGAGCGCGCCGGCGTGCGCCTGGGCATCATCCACAACTACCGCTACCTCCCCCACAACGTCCACGCCCTGCGCCTGATCGAGGCGGGGAAGATCGGAGAGCCGTTCTTCATCCGCAACGAGGGGCTGGGGGGCGGCCACTACCGGGGGGCGCCCGGATACGACCCGGACTGGCGAGCGAAGGGGGAGCGGGCGGGCGGGGGTGCGCTGCTGGATAATGGCTACCACAACATGTACGTGGCCGAGGCCCTAATGCAATCGCCCGTGAAGGCCGTGTTCGCGCACGTGGGCACCTACGTTCAACGCCAGGACGTAGACGACCTGGCCGTCGTGCTGCTGGAACACGAGAACGGCGGCGTATCGTCCGTGCAGGTAAGCTGGGCGATCCACGGCGGCGGCCAATGGGTCTCAGAGGTACATGGCACCGGGGGGAGCCTGCGCTTCGTCAACGGGCGGCTCGAACTGTTCGAAAACGACCAGGGGCAATGGGTGTCGCAGGACGTGGGGGAGCGCAATCACGGCCGGTCGTTCGTCGGGCTGTTCTCCGACTTCATCACCGCGCTGGAGCAGGGACGGCCGCCGGAGCTGGACGGGCGCGCCGCCCGACACAACCTGGCCATCGTCATGGCCGCCTACGAGTCCAGCCGACGAAAGCGCCCTGTGGCGCTCAGCGAGCTGGGCGAATAAGCGAGCACCTTCCCAAGCGCGCGAACGGGAATGGAATGCACACTTTCATCAGACTCCGGCCCAGAAGCCCGTAGAAGGAGATAGCGAACGGTGAGGTTAGCGATCCAACATACGATGGTACGTGGTCAAACGCTGGCGGAACGGTTTCAGCGCGCGGCGGAATACGGCTTCGCCGGGGTTGAGCTGACCACCGGGGGATTCTCGGGGCCGATCTTCGAGCATGTGGAGGAGATCCAGGCAGCCATGAGCGCCAGCGGGCTCCCGGTGAGCAGCATCTGCACCTCACGGGCGGAGGACCTCATCACGCCGGACCCGGAGGAGCGAGCTGCCCGCGCCCAAAACCTGATCCGGCTGCTGCAACTGGCCGAGCAGCTGGGCGCGTCCGGCGTCGTCTGCGTGCCCATCCGTCCCCCCACACGCCTGCCCGACCTATCACCCGTGGGGACGGAGAACGAGCTTATCGAGCGGCTGCTCGTGGTCACGCTGCAGGATGTGATCGCCGAGACCGCCGATCTGGACGCGGCCATCTTCCTGGAGCCGCTGAATCGCTACGAGGCTCGCTTCCTGCGCACGCTGGCCCACGCGATGCGGATCGGGCAGGCGGTCGGCCATCGGCGCATCCAGGTACTGGCCGACTTCTTCCACATGAACATCGAGGAGGCGGATATCCCGGGCTCCATCCGGGCCGTCAGCTCCCGTCTCGGGCATGTGCACCTGGCCGACTCCAATCGTCTGCTCCCCGGGCATGGGCACATCGACTTCGCCGCGAGTCTGAAGGCGCTGCGTCGCGCCGGATTCAGCGGCTGGATGGTGCTCGAATGCAGCATCCCGGACGATCCGAACAAGACGCTGCCGGCCTGCGTCTCCTACCTGCGGGAACGCTGGCAGCAAGGCTGACCGCGGCACCCGGCGCGCTCCTGGCTGCGAGGGAGCTCGCCACGTTCCCGGCGCATCCTGTAAGCGAGCGCCCTGCGGTGGCGGCATATCGCTGTCGACCGAGGGGGCTCGGAAGATGAGCCACAACTTCATTACGGTAGCCTACCCTTTCATGAGAATCAGGAGGGTTCTATGCTGAACGTCGGTGTATTGGGTGCGGGGACGATGGGAACGCTTCACGCCCATCACCTGTGCCAGATCCCCAACGTACGGTTGGTGGGCGTGACCGCCCTTCCAGCCAACGAGGCGGACGCGCTGGCCAGCAGTCTGGGTATCCAGCGCTACGACTCGTCAGAGGCGCTGCTGGCCGACCCGGCCATCGACGCGGTGGTCATCGCCACGCCAACGCCCACCCACGCCGAGCTGATCATGGCGGCGGCGCGGGCGGGCAAACACATCTTCTGCGAGAAGCCGCTGGCCCGTCACCTGGAGGATGGCCAACGGGCGATCGAGGCATGCCGCGAGGCGGGCGTATCCCTGATGATCGGCCACGTGGTGCGATTCTTCCCGGAATACGAGCGCATCAAAGAGCTGATCGACCAGGGAGCGATCGGCAAGCCCGCGATGCTGCGCTTCAGCCGGGTGGCTCCCTTCCCCCGGGCCGGGCAGGAGAACTGGTACGCCAATACGGCGGCCAGCGGCGGCGTGATCCTGGATCTGATGCTGCACGACATCGACACGCTACGCTGGTACTGCGGGGACATCCTGCGCGTCTATGCCCACAGCCTGACGGGGCGCACGGACGTGGAGCGGGACTACGCGCTGGTCACCATGCGCATGGCCTCTGGGGCGATCGCCCACCTGGAGGGGTCATGGGCCCATCCCGGCGGCTTCCGGACGCGCGTGGAGATCGCCGGCGACGGCGGGCTGCTCTCGGTGGACAGCCGGGAGAGCGCCCCCATTCAGATCGAGCGGTGGATGACGGAGGGGCGTGGGGGCGGCGTGGCCCTGCCCGAAAGCCCGCTGGCGGAGAGCCCCTATCTGGTGGAACTGCGCCACTGGGTGGACCACGTCGTCAACGGGACACCGCTGCGGGTGACGCCGGAAGACGCGCTGAAGGCGCTCGAGGCCGGGCTGGCCGCCATGGAGTCGGCCGACACAGGCCAGGTGATCTCACTGGTCCGGGGAGGTGTGTCATGAAGATCGCCATGCTCAGCTTTGCCCATCTACATGCACTCAGCTACGCCGAATGCCTGCGCCAGCTGCCGGACGCGGAGCTGGCCGCCATCTGGGACGAGGATGCGGAGCGAGGCCAGACCATGGCCGGGCGCTTCGAGACCCGCTTCGTAGGCGATCTGGACGCCCTGCTGCGAGAGGAGGAGATCGCCGCCGTGATCATCACCGCGGCCAACGCGGACCACAAGGACCTGGCCGTCGCCGCCGCGCAGGCGGGCAAGCACATCCTGTGCGAGAAGCCCATCGCCACCACCGTGGCCGACGCGCAGGCCATGATCCAGGCGGCAGACGAGGCCGGCGTCAAGCTGATGACCGCCTTCCCGGTGCGCTACAACCCGCCCACCCGCCGCGTGTACGAGCGCGTGCGCGGTGGGGAGATCGGCCCCATCCTGGGGGCCAAATGCACCAACCACGGCACCATGCCGGGCGGCTGGTTCACGGACAAGGAGAAGGCCGGCGGCGGCGCCGTCATGGACCACACCGTGCACGTGGCCGATCTGCTGCGCTGGATGCTGGAGGACGAGGTCGTCGAGGTATACGCCGAGCTCGACAACCTCATCTACCCGGACATCCACATCGATGACTGCGGCCTGCTCTCTATGCGCTTCTCATCCGGGACCTTCGCCACCCTGGACACATCCTGGTCCCGGCCTCCCATCTTCCCCACCTGGGGGGATGTGACCATGGAGATCGTAGGACGGGATGGCGTGCTCTTCCTGGACGCGTTCCGGCAGAACGTGGAGCTCTACAGCCAGACGCAGAACCGCGTCGCCTGGGTTCACTGGGGGACCAACATGGACCTGGAGATGATCCGGGACTTCATGCGGGCCATCCGGGAGGACGCGCCGGTCCCCATCACCGGATACGACGGCCTGAAGGCCATGGAGATCGCGCTGGCGGCCTATCGCTCCGCGGAGACCGGCCAGCCGGTCTCCCTGCCGCTGACCCCGTAAAGGGCAAGAGGGGAGCAACTCGCCCGAGGACGCACGGAACAGGCGGGTCAGGCGATCGCGCCTGGCCCGCTCTCCAATGGGATCGGCGCGACGTGAGCCCCATCCTCTGAAGCGGGGCAAACGGCCCGCTTCCCGCGATGTCCCCGGACGAGAGGCCCGCTCACGTCGATCAGATCAGTCCGGCGAACGCGGCCACGGTGTGCGCGTATTCGGCCGGGCGGCCGATGTCGAAGGAGCGGCCATCGACCTCGTAGGCCCAAAGGGGCTCGTCTTTCAGCATGAGCTGGAGCGCCGAGGTGAACTGGATCTCCCCGCGCTCGCGCAGGTCGTGGTCGATGAGGTACTGCAGGTGATCGAAGATGGACGCGGTCAGCGCGTACTGGCCGTAGATGCCCAGATACCACCCATCGGGCAGGCCGCGAGTGCGCAGGTGCTCCCAGGCGTAGTCGGCGGCCGGCTTCTCGGCGATGTTGTACAGCCGATAGAGCCGGGCGACCTGATCGTCCTGCTCGCCCGCCATGACGCCGATCGCGTAGATCGCGTTCTCCGGGACGCGCTGTGTGGCCAGAACGGAGTGCCCGGTATGCTCAAAGGCATCGATGATCTGCTGGGCGCAGGTGCGGGGGGTGGCGCTGCGATAGAGATGATCGCCCAGGAGAAGCAGGAACGGCTCGTCCCCCACAAAGGAGCGGGCGCAGTGGACGGCATGGCCGAACCCCTCCTGCGTGGGCTGAACCACGAACCGCAACCGCTCGGCGATCTGCAGAAGATGCTCCGTCTGCTCGATCGCCTGGGGCAACCTGCTCAGACGGCCGTTCAACTCCTCCGAAAGCGGCTCGCTGAAATAAAAGCGAAAGACCTCCTCATCGCCGGGCCGGACCACCAGGCACACCTCCTCCACGCCTGTGCTCAACGCCTCCTCGACGATGCGCTGGATGACCGGCTTGGCGACGCCATCAGGGCCGACGACCGGGAACAGCTCCTTTTTGACAGCCCGGGTGGCGGGATACAGACGGGTCCCCATCCCCGCAGCCGGGATGACAGCTTTGCGAATCTGGGACACGACAGCGCTCCTTGTTCATGACTGGAATTCGAGGGCGGAAACCGAAGATTCCATATGATTATAGCGTAGCTTGAGGGGAAGGCCAACCGTGACAACAGATCGTGAGATCGCATGGATTCCACAGCCGAAATCGGTGGAGTGGTTGCCGGGGCGATTCGCCTGGGACGGCATCGAGGCGCTCGTCGTCTCCGAGAGCGGGGACAAACGCCCGCTGGCCTGGGCCACAGCGCTGTGCGAGGAGCTGAGCGCCCGGCTCGGGCGGGCGCTGGCCGTCCGGCCGGCCGCCGCCATGGAACCAGGCCTGTGGCTGGCCGCCACGGCAGAGGGCGACGCATCCACGCTCCAACTCGATCTTCCACAAGCGCCGGAGGGATACGTCCTGCAGATCACCCCGACGACCTTGCTGATCGCCGCGCGGCGGCCGGCCGGGCTGTACTACGGGCTGCAGACGCTCCGCCAGCTCCTCGCGGACGCGGCGGACGAGTCGCTTGCCCTTCCCGCCGTGCGCATCACTGACTGGCCGGATCTGGCCGTGCGCGGCATCCATCTGGATCTCAAAGGGGCCATGGCCCCGTTCGACTACTGGCGAGAGGTGATCGTCACGCTGGCGCACTATAAGATCAACGCGCTGCTCATCGAGTACGAGGATAAATTCCCCTACACCGGCCATCCGGACATCGTAGGCCCCGGCGCCCTCACCCCGGGCGAGGTGGCCGAGCTGGTGGAGCTAGCCCGAGAGCATTGCATCGAGGTGATCCCGCTGGTGCAATGCCTGGGGCACGTCGAATATGTGCTCCGTCACGAGCGCTACGCACACCTGCGCGAGGACGGGGAACTGTCCCAATACTGCCCCCTGGAGCCCGGCGCGGCCGAGCTATTCCGAGAGATGGCCGACGAGGTCATCGCCGCCCATCCGTACAGCCGATACTTCCACCTGGGGGCGGACGAGACGTGGGTGCTGGGACAATGCCCCCGCTGCCGGGAGGAGGCCGCTCGCCAGGGGAAGCTGGGCCTCTACATGGACTACGTCGTCCCGGCGATCGAGCACATACGCTCTCGCGGCAAGGTCCCCATCATCTGGGACGACATGGTGTGGCGCACCCCGCAGCCCGACCGGGTCGATCGATTCCCCGCGGACACGGTGATGTGCGACTGGTTCTATCACATCACGGAGCCTCAGGTCCCCTACTTCCTGTGGGGAGACGAGGAGAACATGAGCCGTCGCTGGGTCTCCCGACGATGGCGGGAGATCGACCCGACGGTGATCCCGGCCGGAGCGCGTCCGCTGGAGGATCTGCCCGAGGCCGGCCGAGAATTCGCCCGGCGGTATTGGGACCGCGGCAACTGGCCGCTGATGGGAGACGCGCTCCCCTACGCCAACTTCTTCAAGGAGCAGGGGAGGCCCGTGATCGGCGCCTCGGCCGCGAAGGGGGCCGACGGCTTCTCGGCCTTCTGTCCCAACTTCGACCGCCGCTATCGCAACGTGGCCCTGTGGGGGAAGGCAGCAGTCGAAAAGGGGATCGAGGGCGTCATCAGCACGGCGTGGTCCCGTTACTCGACCCTCACCGTGCCCTGTGAGCCGTTTGAGATGGCCTGGTATACCTACCTGGCCTCGGCCGAGTCCTACTGGAACGGGAGTACGACGCCGCGCGCGCTGTTCGACATCGCGTTCGACCGCCGATTCGTGGGGGCGATCGGGGTCGCTGAGGCGATCCGCCATCTGGATCGCGGGCGGGCCGATCCCACCGGGAACGGGCTGGCCATGGCGAGGGAGCGCCTGGACGCGGCGGCAGGGCAGGCCACCCCCGCCGGACGACGACATATCGCTCATCTCCAACTGGCTGCAGACCTGGCGGAGCTGCAGGCCCGCGCCGAGGGCGTGCTGGGGCGACTGATCCCGTCGGCGGGACGGATCGCCCGCGGGGAGCCCACACGCGAGGCGACGCGAGCGGCGAAGGAGATCGAGGCCCTGTTGGCAGCCTTCGAGGCCTGGCAGCAAGCGGCGAAGGAGGTCCTTGCCCAAACCCTCCTCCCCGCCGATGCAGCCGAGGTCATCGAGGCCCAGACGTTCGGCTGGAAAGAAGCCCTGACAGGCTGGAACACGTAACACGCAACACGCAATACGCAACACGCAACACGCAACACGTAACACGCAACACGTAACCACACAGCGAGGGAACCATGACGGACAGAAAAGTGCGTGTCGGCATCGTCGGCGCAGGCTTTGTCACGGCGCGAGGGCACATCCCCGCCTACAAGCGACTGCCCAACGTCTCCATTGAGGCCATCTGCGACATCAACGTGGAGCGGGCGAGAGAGGTCGCAAGGGAGTTCGATATCCCTCACGTCTTCGCCGATTTCGAGGAGATGTTGGAGCAGGTGGAACTGGACCTGGTGAGCATCGGCACACCGAATCGCTTCCACGCTCCTCAGACCATCGCCGCGCTGGAGAAGGGATGCCACGTCCTGTGCGAAAAGCCCATGGCGCTCACCGTGGAGGAGGCCCAGGCGATGGCCGAGGCCGCCCGCAGGAACGGGCGAAAGCTGACGCTGGGGCTCCATCATCGCTACCGCCCGGAGGCTATCGTCCTGAAGCCGATGTGCCAGGCGGGCGAGCTGGGCGAGATCTACTACGCCCGGGCGTCGATGATGCGCCGATCCGGCATCCCCGGATACGGAAGCCACTTCACCAACAAGGACCTGGCCGGCGGCGGCTCGCTGTACGACATCGGCGTGCACATCCTGGACCTGACCCTGTACTTCATGGGATATCCCGAGCCGGTCTCCGTAAGCGGGCGAATCTTCTCCGTCTTCGGCCCCCAGCGCAAAAAGCTGGGCCGATGGGGGGCGGACATCCTGCCCGGGCACGCCCGCTTCGACGTGGACGACCTGGCGACAGCCATCGTGAAATTTGACAACGGTGCTATATTACAGCTGGAGGCGGCCTGGGCGTTCCACGGCCGCAGCGAGCAGCGGGTGCAATTGATCGGCAGGGAGGGTGGCGCCGAGATCTACCCAGAGATGTTCGGCCGAGAGCAGGCGCTGCGCGTTTACAAAGACTGGGGGGACCGCCCGATCGACATCACGCCGGAGCTGCCACGGTTCCCGGCCAATCAACAAGCCCGACAGATCGAGGACTTCGTCAACCACCTGGACGACCCCGAGCCACCTGTGGTCACCCCGGAGGAGGGGGTGATCCTGACCCGGATCCTGACGGGGATCTACCGGTCGGCCGAGACGGGCGAAGAGGTCCGGGTGTAGCGCGTCCAGAGGCGTGCCCCGACATGTCCACCGCCCTCCCGGCAAACGCGACGGCCCATGACGGGGGAGGAGGCCGACGTCCAGATCGGCGCATCCTCCATGCTGATCCCAGGCCCTGGGGATGCGCTCTGACCGCACACCAAGAGCCGGGCAGGGGACACGACGCTGCCCGGCTCCTCCAGGGTCGGACATCCCAGACGTGAAGCCCGACCTTTGGACAGACGATCCACAAGGAGGGAACCATGAAAGGGATCGCTTCTTTCATCCTTATCCTTCTCATCATGCCGCTGGGGCACGCCTTGATGATCGTGATCGAGCGCTACTGGGAGCCCTACATGGCCCCGAGCGCGGCCGCTATCGCCCTGGTGGGCATCCTCCTCGTCCTCTCCACCCGATGGGCGCAACGGGAAGGCTGGCAATCCCTGCTGGGAGCGCTGGGCGGCGTACTCGTCTGGACGGGAGCCGTCGAGTATAGCTTCGTCTTCGCGGCCCGGCGCTTTGGCGTACCCGACTACCCACAGGCGGAAGGCGAGTACATGCTGATGGAGTACTCGTGGGGGCTCCTGATCCCGGTGATCCTCTACCTCCTGTTCCTGGAGAACGTGCGTTGCAGCCCGATCCTGTGGCTGCGCCGAAAGCTCAAGCTGATGCGTGGGCCCACCGCCTCCGGCCGGATCTACAACTACGGCCCCCACGTGGCCTTCGAGATGTGTGTCGTCCTGTGGTTCTGCTACGTGGCCATGCTGCTCGCCTACGACATCGGGACGCGCTCCTGGGCATCCTACCTGCTGTTCGTCCTCTCCGTAGGCGGGGGGCTGTACACGCTCTACCAGTTGTACCACAAGCCCACCTGGGGGACCGCGATCCGGTACGCCATCCCGACCGTGGTGATCGTCTGGATCGCCGTGGAATACCTGGGGAAGTGGGGCGTCTTCACGGAGCCCTGGATCGTGCTGAATCCCCCCATCATGCTTTCCATCGCCCTGGCCTTCCTCTTCACCGCCTACCTGGTCGTGGACAATCTGCGCGAGCAGAGGAAGACCCACCACGGGACATAGGGCGGACGCTCTCATTCCAGGGGCTACTCGGGCATAGCCAGAAGCCAGACCGAGAGATCTGGCCAGACGCAAACCGTCCTGGGGCAGACGAAAGTGGGTGGCTCTCATGGGAGCCACCCACTTTCGGTCGGTGAGAGGCGGGAAAGGCTCTCACATCCCATGACCTGCGGGCAGAGGCCCTCAGGCGCTCGCTTGATGGGACCGCGCCACGTCATGGGTCTCCGGCAGGCCAAGGGCGAACAGCAACGCGACCCAGGGCAGAAAGATGATCACCCGAAACACGGAGCCGATCCCCCACAGGTCGGCCGCGGCGCCGAACAGGATGCTGAACGCCCCGGTAGCGATGAGGCCCACGCTCATCATCAGGCTGGTGGCCGTACTGCGGCTGTCAGGCAACAGCTCCTGAATCATGGTCAGGCCCACCGGGCCGGTGCACAGCGCGACGGCGCCGGCTATCAGGAGCCACGCCAACGCAGCCCAGCCAGCGCTGGAGAGGAAGGCATAAAGCAACGGCGGTGTGAGCGCGGCCGAGGCCATCAGGACCGTCCTGCGTCCCCAACGATCCGAGAGGGTGCCGCCGGAGAGCGCTCCCAACGCCCCCGCCAGCTCGAAGGTGGAGACGGCGGTGCCCGCGAACAACAGCGTGTACGAGCCCTGTTGCACCAGGTAAGTCGGCAGGAATAAGATGAACACGCTGGTCGCCATGGAGCGGAGTGAGGTAAAGGCCAACAGGGCCAGGATGGCCCGCCGCTGCCGGGACAGGCTATGTCGCAACTCCTTGAACGAGATGCGATGGGCGCCCACGTGAGAGCGAGGCGTGAAACGGATCAACAACAACGATGTGATGATCGCCGGGATAGTCGCCAGCCACAGGCGGTCCAGCCCCAGCCAGCCCACCATGGTCACGGCATAAAGCGGCCCCAGCGACCTCCCCATCTCCCCGCCTGTCATGAAAAAGGACATGCCGGTACCCCAGCGTCGCCCGCTGGACTGCGTGATCATCCTCATGGCGGGGGCGTGGAACGCGCTGATGCTGAGCCCCGCCAGGATCAGCAGGGGCGGCAGCAGCCAGTAGGTAGGAACGATGCCCAATAGGCTCATGCAGACGGCGGTTACAGTGGGAGCCAGGATCACGAACAGGCGCGCGTCGGTGCGATCGGCCAGGTAGCCGATGGCCGGCTGAATGAAGGCGGAAGAGCGGAGGAACGGGACCAGAGCGCCCGCCGCCGCCAGGGAGAATCCCAGCTTGGCGGTCAACAACGGGAGCAGCGGGGCGAGGAAGGCGGGAAAGCAATCATGGATGAAATGGGCCAGGGAGATGATCCCCACCCGGGTTGCATCGAACCGGGCCACCACGGGATCACGCGCGCCATCCGCCTCCTCCTTCCCATCACGCGGCCCCTGCTGCGTCTCCCGAGGGACGGTCGGGTCTCCGCCGGCCTCCCGCCGCTTTCCGGGGGAGCGGACGTCTCTCGGCAGGGGACGCTCATACGCCATGCCGCGTCCCCTCCATGGCGAACTGGCGCAACACCTCCAGCAGACGATCGAGCTCCTCAGGCAGCGTATAGGCGTTGATGGACAGCCGCATCCATCGTCGCTCATCGTTCGATCCCACCAGGATGCGATGCTCCTGCCACAATCGCTTCCCCGGCTCATCCGGGATCGTATGCGTGAACGCGACCAACCCGGAGCTGAGCGCCGGATCCATGGGGGAGGTCACGGTCACACCCGGGATCTCGGCCAGCGCCTCCTTCACGGAGCAGGCCATCGGAGCAATGACGCGCTCGATCTCGGCGGGATCCAACGCCTGGATACGCTCGATCGCGGTCCTCAGCGCCGGATACAGCGGCCACGGCCGGGTGCTGAACTCGAACCGTCGGGCATCAGGATAGGGCTCATACATCATCTTCTCGAGGTCGTAACGCTCCGTCATGCCCCACCCCACGAAGGTGGGCTCCACCTGAGGCAATAGATCGCGCCGGATGTAGAGGAAGCCCGTGCCCAACGGGCCACAAAGCCATTTATGTCCACACGCTGCGTAGAAGTCGCAGGCCAGGGACCGCACATCCACCGGGAACTGCCCCACAGCGTGGGCGCCATCCACCATCACCAGAACACCCTTGCGGTGGCTCAGATCGCATATCTCGGCCACGGGCAGGCGCAGGCCAGTGATGCAGGAGACATGGCTGATGTGGATCAGCCGGGTGCGGGGGGTGATGAGCCGATCCAACCGATCCAGGATGAGGTCTACATCGTGCGCCAACCGCAGCAGCTTCACCACGATCCCCTGCCGGCGCGCCAGGTTGAACCAGGGGGCAGCGCCGCCGGAATGTTCCTCGTCAGTGATGATGACCTCGTCGCCCGGATGCCACGTCAATCCATTGGCAACGATATCCACCCCCTCGGAGACGTTCCGCGTCAGCGCCACCTCCTCCTCATCGGCATGGATAAGGGAGGCGGCGGCGCGCCGGGCGGCATCGAACTGCCTGAAAAAATCCTCCGTCACCTGGAAGACGAACGTCCCCTCGGCCTCGATGCGCCGATACCAGCGCACCAACTCATCGGCGACGACGGTGGGCAACGGGCCGTATGTGCCACAGTTCAGGTAAACACACCGCTGCACAGCCGGAAGGCCCGCTCGTAACGCAGCGACATCCATGATCCCCTCCAACACGACGCCGGGCATGTATCACGCCCGGCGCAAGGTTGCGCGCATGATACAACCGGAAAGAGCACGCCGGCCGAGGCCGGGCAGGTCAGAAGTGGGAGACTCGTAGTACTATAACACGCCGCGCTGGACCAGATGCGCGCGAAAGATCTCCTCGAACAGGCGGACGTCCGTGCGCGTGTCGGCCGCCGACGACCGGAACGGCTCGCCGGTCTGCAGGCAGTGAATGAAGTGTTCCGCCTCCCGCTTGTAGCTCCACGACCAGATGGGCTTGGGGATCGGCCGGGTGAATGTCTGCTCCTCCCCAGCCCGATAGACCTCCACCTCCGCCGGGACCTGCCTCAGCAACAGCGGCGGCGCCCACGTCTTCACCCATCCGTGACGGAAGTAGATCTGCGTATGTTCATCCCAGCGGTAATGCGAGATCAGTCCCGATTCGATCACCGCCCGGATGCCGGCCAGATCCAACACGACGATCCCCGTATAGCCATCGGCATCCAGATCCACCACCCGAACGGTCACCTCATCCCCGACGTCCAGGAACCAACGCAACAGGTTCACGTTGTGCGTGTACTGCTGGAGATAGCCCAGATATTGCTCCAGGTACTCGGGGGGCAGCCAATCCGGCCCCTGGGCTGGCACCTCGGGCATGGGCTCATCGCTGGTCGCCATGGGCGTATCAAGCCCACAGATCCAATCGCCGCAGAACCCATGGTTGCGGACGAAGGTGATCGCCCCCAGCTCACCGGTCTCGCGAAACCGATCGACGGTGGCCTTGACCAGCTCATTCCCGGCGTCATAGCGCTTCATGTACCCCACCATCAGCCGTCGGCCGGATCGACGCTCGGCCTCCAGGATGGCATCGGTCTGCGCCAAGGAGACGGCCATGGGTTTCTCCATGAACACGTCCTTCCCCGCCAGCAGCGCATCGCGAGCGATGCGTCCCTGCACCATGAACCCCGCCGACACGGCGATGGCGTCCACATCCGGGTCGGCCAATAGCTCCTCGTGGCTCCGATATAATCGCGGGATCCCGAACCGCCGCTGTACCTCCCGTCCTAGGTCCTGACGTATCTCCGCCAACGCGATGATCTCACAACCGGGAATCGTGCTAAAATTGGGGAGATGCACCTTCTGCGCCATGAACCCACAGCCGACGTATCCAAGACGCACGGTTCGCATAAGCGTGCCCCCTTTCGTATATCCTGATCCTCCTGGCGACCTCCCAACGCCGCCAGGGCCGGCCTTTGCCCGGCGAAAGCAGGGAAGATATGACGAAACGCTTCGACTATCAGAGCTTTTACGACCGCATCGCGGGTATATACGAGCTGGGCGCCCGGTTCTGGCTGGGGTACTCCGCCCGGGGCCTGCCCTGGCTGCCCGCGTCCGGGCGCATACTGGAGATCGGCCATGGGCCGGGATTGCTCCTCTCGCGCCTGGCCCGAGACGATCGGGTATTCGGGTTGGATCTGTCATGGGAGATGATCCGCCGGGCGCGGCGCGGGTCAGCCCGGGCGGGGATACGAGCCCTTCTGACCCAGGGCGACGCGACCCATCTCCCCTTCGCGAGCGCCTCCTTCGACGGGATCCTCATCACCTTCGCCTTCAGCGCCATCCCGGACAGGACCGGAGCCATGGCCGAGATGGCGAGGGTGCTCCGGCCATCCGGCCGGCTCGTCCTGGTAGACGCGGGAATCCCCGATGACCACAACCGGATGGCCGTCTTCCTGGCGCGCCTGTGGGAGCGGTTCGGCGATCACATGCGCGACGAGGTGCTGTTGATGCAAGCCGCGGGGCTGCGCGTGATCCACCGGGAGGAATTCGGCCCCTGGCGCTGCATGCGGGTGGTCGTGGGGGAGAAAGCGCCGGCCGCAGTGGGCGATGAGGCCCGCCACGGCCGGCCTGCCCAAAGTCCTGACGCGCTCGGCCGATGATGCCAGCGCCTACACCTCAAAATGCTTGAACTGGGGCAGGTACTCCCGGTTCTGCTGAAACATCTCGTTCACCATCTGCTTAATCTCCGCCAGCGAGAGCACGGCGGCGGTCAGCGGATCGTAGACGATGGCATGGTAGACCAGTCGGGGATCGCCGGTGAGGGCCGCCTCCACCGCCATCTCCTCGATCTGAGCGCTCAGATCGGTCAGGGCGGCGCATTGCGGCGGAAGCGGTCCGACATGCACGGCCTCGAACCCCTTGCGGCTGGCCCAGACGGGCACCTCCACACAGGCGTTCTCGGGCAGGTTCGTGATGAGCCCCGTGTTGGGCACGTTACCGTTGAACTGGAAGGGCTCTCCCCCCTGAAGGGCGTTGATGATGTAGGCCGCGTACTCGTGCCCACGCTCTAGCGAGATGGGCGTGTCCGAGGCGAACCACCTCTTCGCCTCCTCACGCCAGGTGTCCTCGCGCTCCCGGTAGCGCTTGAGGATATAGGCGTGCTCGCCGGGGTTCCACCCCGTGCCGTGCGTGCAGTACTTCTCGATCAGGTCAGGCCGCTTGCGGAACCACCAGTTGTACTCGGAGTTGTGGCCGCTGGACTCGGTCACGTAGTAATCGAGATGGAGGAACATCTCGTTGCGCACGATCTCCTCGTTGTAAATCTCCGGGTTCTCGGTGATGGCCTTGCGGATCAGCGGATACGCATCCTCCCCGTTCCATTCGAACTTCAGGTACCAGGCCATATGGTTGATCCCGGCGCAGGTATAGGTGATCTCCTCTATGGGTGCGCCGATCCAACGGGCCAGCATCATGGCCGTTCCCTGCACGCTGTGACACAGGCCGGTGAGGCGAATATGGGTCTCCCGCTGCAATGCCCGGCAGAGCATGGCCATGGGGTTGGTGTAATTGAGCATGTAAGCATCCGGACAGTAGCGCTCCATGTCCCGGGCGATATCCAACATGACCGGGATGGTCCGCAACGCCCGGAAGATGCCTGAGGGACCGCGAGTGTCGCCGATATTGATGTCCACGCCGTACTTCTCGGGGATCTCGATGTCGTAACGCCAGACGTCCGTCCCGCCCACCAGGATGGTGACCAGGACCACATCGGCATCCCGCAGGGCCTCGATCCGATCCATCGTGGCCTCGACCTTGGCCGGGTAATTCCCCATCTCCACAATGCGCCGGACCGACTTGTAGGCGAAATCCAGGCGCTCGGCGTCGATGTCCATCAGGGTCAACGTGGCGTCCTCCAGGAGCGGGAAGGTCAGGATGTCCCTGACCAGATTGCGGGTGAACCCCAGGCTCCCGGCACCGATGAAAGCGATCTTCGTCATCGACAGCTCCTTATCAGGCATAAGATGATGCGGTCCAGGCCCCTACGCCCCCATCACGAAACGCACGCGGTAGGAAGCCCCCGCCGTAGCGCGTGCCCCGTGGCAGCGTCAGGATACATTCTATATGCTACGCGACCGAGTTGTCAACACGGTGACGGGAGTTTCATTTCAGGGGCCACGCCTCTTAAAGCTCCCCCGCATTTTCAACAAAAGGGACACACCACCGGCGTTCAGAGCCTTTTCAAAGCCCAACGTCCATACTGACATACGTGGCACCTGCAGAAACGTCGTGTTTGTATACGCCTTCTCGGTTTCCCCCAGCACACGATGTGGCCAAACGTACCCACCGCCCAACGATGAGCCCCCTTCTCCCGAGTTCGGGGAAGGGGGTCTGGGGGATGAGGGCCGTTTTTCTGTCGGTTGACGAGCAGGGGAATGACTTGCGTCGGGCAATACGCGGGGGCGTTCCTACCATCCCGATTCCCATCACTGACCCTGAAAAAGCCGGGCCACTGGGATCGCCGGAGATAGCGACTCAAACGACCTTGGCGATCCATGCCGCCGGCCGCGACCTGACCGACGAGCTAGATCGGGCGCCGCATGGGGCGCATCTGCTCATGAGGTTTTCCATCGCCGGGGTGCTGGGCCGCTCAGTCTGACGCCATATAAAAAAGTCGGGCGATGGCTTGTAGCCATCGGAGAGACACCCTGCAGCCGCAGCCCACTGCTCCAGTTACCGTCTGTAGGAGGTCGTTAAACCTCGCACACCCACCAGGCTACCCACGACCATGGCGATGATGACCCAGACCGGTATTTCATCAGAAACTGGCACCCCACCTGAGTCAGCCAAGACCGGTGTGGCCCACAGCGTCACCGAAAGGATAGCCACGGCAATCGCGAGGACAATGGCCCACCACGGAATGCCCATCTGGCGTTTCTCCGCGGATTCGAGCCTACCGGTCAGTTGTAGAACCTGATCCTGAACAGCCATTTTGTCCCCCCATGCCGTGCCTTCGCCCGCATTGTCGCGTAAAGGGATCCGGATCACAATAGGACTTCCGGGGGAGTCCGCAACGGCCGGCGAGCCAATACAAAAGCGCCGGGAGCTCCCGGCGCCTTCATAGATCGGCCCCTTCGCTGCAGACCCCCACTACCCTTCGCCCGCCCATTCGATCACCAGCCGGTCGTTCTCATCATAGTGGTAACGGCCGAACAACGGCGGAGCACCCGGCCCCATCGACAGGACCCGAGGCAGCAGATCCGTCAGATCCTCGACCAAGTCATACTCCAACACGCGATCCCGCGGCACCCACTCCAGCGTCCCCTCCTCCGACGGGCGGACCGCCCGGCCCAGCGCCCGAGCAGTGAACACGAAGAACAGGATGCCGAGCTGCGGATCGCCCGCATCCACGTGGACCACGGCGCGCAGCCGGACATCCTCCACCGCCACCCCCGTCTCCTCCTCGATCTCCCGGAGCGCCGCGGAGAGCACATCCTCGCCGCGCTCGATATGCCCCCCCACGCCATTGTACCGGTTCGGCCAGAGGCGCTTGTTCGGCCCGCCCCGCAACAGGAGCACATCATCCCCATGCGTGATGAAGCAAAGCGTGCGGGGGACCACCTGGTAACGGCGCCGGCTCTTCTCAACCCCTTGATCCTGTTTCCCCATCGTCCCTCATCACCCCTGCATTCAGACGGCCCATCCCCCTCTCAAGGGAGACGGCCCCGATCGTCTTGTCCATCCTCTCCCTGCCGGGCGAGCCACGCGGCGAAGAAGCGAGCCGTGCCCAGAGGCCGCAGCACGACGTCACGAGGGATGGGAGACGCCTCCCACAACCGGGCACCCTCCGCCAGCAGGCGGTCCAATCCGACCGGTCGGACCCAGGTGTCCGCCACCTGATCCGCGGACAGTCCGATCAACGCCGGGATCTCCGCGCCCGGCGCCGGCGTGGAGACGGCCCTGGCCCGGAAGACGAGCCCCAGGAAGGGGATCTCCACCTCGCCAGGCCCGCGCCGATCGGGCAGGCGGAAGCGATCTCGCCAAAGGAGCCAGGGCCGCACCGGCTCCTCCCAGACGAGATCGAGCGGGCGCAGACGGCCATCCGACAGGCACTCGCAGGTCTGTCCCGCGTCCATCAGCTCGATGCGACACCTCGCCTCCTCCTGCGCCTCCCGGATCACCGTCTCCATCCAGGTCTCGCCCGGGTCCTGGTGGCCGCCGATGCCGATATAGTGCAGCGTCCAGCGCTCGCCCGTCCGATTCCACTGGAAGCGCGGCTCGATGCCGAACACGTAACGGCCATCATACTCCAGGATCAAGCCCGAGGTGACGTGCCCGCCCGGCTCCACCCAATCCGCCAAACGAGAGGGCATCCCCATATCCTCAATAGCTGCTCGTCGTGATGTAAAAGTCCTTGTACTTGCCGCTGGGCCGCTCGTATCGCACTTCCACGTTCTCCACCGCGGCCTCCTCCGGGCCACGCCAGCACCACCGGATCATGTGCTCGATATCCTGTGGATCTCCCTCGAACACGGCCTCCACCCGGCCGTCCCACAGGTTTCGCACCCATCCGGTCAATCCCAGCTTCCGGGCCATACGCTGCGTCTCGGCCCGGAAGAACACCCCTTGCACATGACCGGAGATGTATACATGCGCTCGCGCCGCGGGCATCATGGGACCTCTCCTCGCGACGGTTCGCCGGCCGAGCAGGCGCAATAAGCCCCGCCCAAGCCGGCGAATGACTCCCGCCATGATGGCACCCCGATCGAGCTTACTGCTTCAGGCGCTCGATGAAATCCTCGATGGGAATCGCCGTCATGGTCATCAACTTGATGCTCCCCCGGGAGGCCATCTCGGCGGATACCCGGGCGACGGTCTCGTTGTCGGGCGCCTCGACGATGTTCACGAAGTCATACGGGCCCAACGTGGCGTACTGGGCGATCACCCTGACCCCCAGCGCCTCCAACTCCTTGTTGACCTCCAGGATGCGCTCCGGATTCCGCTTGATGGTCTTGGCCCCCTCATCGGTGAGGTTGCTCAACATCACATAGGTGCCCATGATCTCCTCCTATAGGCCCCGAGGCCCTCGCTCATTCCACCATGCCCAACGTCCGGGGGAAAAAAACCGCCGCTCCCGCCGTGGGGAGGCCCGGAGGGGCTTCACTTCCGACGAAACCTTTCTTCCGCCCTACACCTCCCCTTGTGGAGCGATAGCCGAGGCACGCCCTGAGGCAGCCCCAGACGCTCGATCACAACTCCCGCACCAGATCGCTCAACGGGCGACGAGGAGTGGGCGCAGGGGATTCGGCAGGGTACCCTACCGGCAAGATGGCGACGGGATGCAGCCCGTCCGGCAGACCCAGGACCCGGATCACCGAGTCGTCATGGAAAGCGCCCACCCACACGGTGCCCAGCCCCAGAGCGACGGCGGCCAACTGCGCGTAAGCGCAGGCGATGGTCGCGTCCTGCACGCAGTACAGTCGTTCCCCGCGCTGTCCATACTTACGGGCAGAGCGAGCAGCGTCGGTGCAGAAGACCAACACCACAGGAGCCTGCGCCACATACGCCTGGTTGTAGCTGGCCTCCGATAGCGCCCGTCGCAGCGCGGCGTCACGCACCACGAAGACCTGATAGGCCTGCAAGTTTCCGGCGGAGGGCGCCGCGTTGACGGCCTCCAGGATGCGCTGCAACGCATCCTCCGGCACCGGCCGGTCCTGGTATGCGCGAATGGAACGGCGTTGTCGTATGCATTCGAAGATATCCATGTCCTCTCTCCGCGTGGATCTCCAGGCTCAATCGCTGGGCGTCTCACATCTTATAACCGATCTGACGAAGGAGATTCTTGCGCCAGGTCACGTCCTCTTCCGTCTCGACTCCCTTGGTCTTGATCCCATCGATCACCCCGAGGATGCCGCGTCCCTGCTCGGTCTCGGCGATGATCACCTCGACGGGATTGGCGGTGGCGCAGAAGATACGACACACCTCGGGCACCATCTTGATGGCGTTCAGAACGTTGATGGGATAGAAGTTACGCATGAAGATGATGAAGCTATGCCCGGCGGAGAGGGCCAGGGCGTTCTTCTTGGCCAGCTCCACCAGTTCCTCATCGGTGCCCGCGGCGCGCACCAGCGCGGGGCCGGATGACTCACAAAACGCCAGGCCAAACTGGGCGCCGGGGACCGTGCCCACGATGGCCTCGTAGATGTCCTCCACGGTCTTGATGAAGTGGCTTTGTCCCAGGATGAAGTTCATGTCGTCCGGCTTCTCGATGCGTACGGTCTTCAGTTCCATGGCCTCCTCCTGTGAGAACAAGATACGCTCGGTTAAGCCTCCACGTCCGAACGCGGGCAACAAACGGCCCACTCAATTCTAACATAGAAAGGAATCAGGTGGGAACCAGATGCGGAGAACGGCAGTGCATCCTTTTCGTTGGAAATACAACGGGGAGCTTTAGAGCGTGTCTGAAAATTTACCGGCACGATGTTCTGAGGGGGTCTCCCTCAACGACCAGCTCCACAGGGGGAGGTGTGGAGGGAACCTCCCCTCCACGGAAATCCCACTTTCCCGGCCTGTACCTGCCTTCCTCATTTTTCAGACACACTCTTAGCGGGTCTATGGCTCGGGCGGGAGATAATCCAGCGGGTTCACCCGCTTTCCGTTCACCCGGATCTCAAAGTGGACATGCGGCCCCGTGCTGCGACCGGTGCTGCCCACCTCGCCGATGAGCTGCCCGCGCTTCACCCGATCCCCTTCATGTACCCAGGCGCCCTTCAAATGGCTGTAGAGGGTCACCAGGCCATCGCCGTGATGAATGATGACAGTGTATCCATAGCCAGTCCTGGCCCAGGCGGCATGGGTGACCACCCCGCCGAGCGCGGCATACACCGGCGCGCCGTAGATCGATCCGATGTCGATCGCCCGATGCCGGGCGGAGTATCCCTGCGTCAGGCGCCCCACCAGCGGCCAGGCGAACGCATAGCCCGGCGCCGGGCTCGGTTTGCGCAGCCAACGGGTGAGATCCTTCCGTCCGTTGGGGATGAACAATCGCTGGCCGGGGACGAGCTCGTAGGGCTCGCTCAGGCGGTTCAACGGCTCGGCCGTGATATCCACCGGCGCCACCCCCCACGCCTTGGCGATGGACTCCAGCGTATCGCCGGGCCGAACCGTGTATAGCGCCCCTCGACGCGGCGGGATCAAGATCTCCTGCCCCGCCCAGATACGATCCGGATTGCGCTCGATCTCCGGGTTGCACCAGCGCAACGTGTCCACATCCAGGCCGAACTTATGCGCGACGCTCCACAGCGTGTCGCCGGGCTGAAGGGTGTACGTGATGATCTTGCGACGCGCGGCCGCCCCCAACGCCTCCTGAAGCTTCGGTCCCCGGGACAGCGACAGGAGATCATCCACGGGGAACGAGCCGGAGCGTCCCATCACCTCACTCGCCTCCGCACGCGAGCGCGGCGCGCCCGCGCTCGCCAGGGAGGCTCCACCTCCCACCGGCGTCTCCGTAAACGGCGCCATGGCCGCGCTCGTCGGGACAGGCGCGATCAAAGACGCACACAGCCCGGCGATGACGAGCAGGCTTATCCGCCACAGGACACGATAGGATCGACGCACCGATTCGCTCCTTCGGCCCGAAGGCCCAACCCTACGCGGCATCCTACCACATGCACGTGAGCGAAGCAAAACCCCTCAGGGCGGTAACTGCACAGAGTTACAGAAACGATCAGAGGAACCCTATGAGAGCATAACGGGCCAGGCTCCCACGCCCGGCTCGTGACAGCATGGGAGCCGCCACCGCATGGTGGATCAACCTGACCTTACCCGCAACTTCCCCATGACCGACACCGTTGTGAACAGGTCTCAGGGCGCCTCCAGGCCATGTCGCTCCAGCAACGCCGTATCCGCCAGCAGCTCCGCTGTCGGCCCGTCCGCCATCACCCGGCCCTCGTCCAGGATGACCATGCGCGGGAACAGGTCCCGCACCAGGTGCATGTCGTGCGTGGAGACCAGCATGGTGATGGGCAACGAGCGCAACAGGTTGATGAGCCCCCGCCGGGCTCTCGGATCCAGCCCGGCCGACGGCTCGTCCAGCACCAGGATGCGGGGATCCATGGACAGCACCGTGGCGATGGCGATCCGCTTGCGCTCCCCCATGCTCAGATGATGGGTGATCCGATCGTCAAACCCCTCCATGCCCACCAACGCCAGCGCCCGCCGCACGCGCTCCCGCACCTCCGCCTCCGCGTATCCCATGTGTAGCGGGCCGAAAGCCACGTCCTCGAACACCGTGGGGGAGAAGAGCTGGTCGTCCGGGTTCTGAAAGACCAGCCCCACCCGGGCGCGAATGCGTCCCAGGTTCTCGTCATTGACCTCCATCCCATCCACCCATATCCGACCGCGAGGGCTGCGCAGGATGCCGTTCAGATGCAACATCAGCGTGGACTTCCCCGCGCCGTTCGGCCCCACCAACGCCACCTTCTCGCCTTCGTGAATGGAAAGTGTAACGCCATACAGCGCCTGCCGCCCG
This sequence comes from Chloroflexota bacterium, assembly GCA_013152435.1. Lineage (NCBI taxonomy): Bacteria > Bacillati > Chloroflexota > Chloroflexota bacterium. The sequence goes on from JAADGJ010000120.1 coordinate 35,978, forward strand.
TCCGGGTACGTGAAGTCCAGATCCTCGATGCGGATCACCGGTTTGCGCCCGTTCTCTCGCGTCACCATCGCTTTTCCCGCCTCATCGATACGCCCATCCCTCGATCACCACCAACGCCAACACGAGCACCAGAAGCGCTACTACATCATACAAAGTCAGACGTCGCGTGTCCAATGTGCGCAGATCGCCCGCGTATCCCCGGCTGAGCATCGCCTGATACACGCGCTCGCTGCGCTCATAGCTGCGCAGGAACAGATTGCCCACCATGTGTCCGGTCACCCGCGCCCGCCAGGCGATGGGCCGGCGCACCCGGCGACCGTCCGGCTGCGCGCTGCGGGCCTCCCGGGCGCGCATCAGCCGTTGCGCCTCGTCCGCCAGCACGAATAGATAACGGTACATGAAGGAGATGATCGCCACCAGCAGCCGGGGGACGCCGAGTTGCCGCAACGCCTGCATCAGGGCCGGATAGGATGTGGTCGCGGCGAGCAGGAGCGCCATCAACACCGAGAGCCACGATTTGACCATCACGGAGAGGAAGGCGATGAGGCCCTGATCGGTGACGCGCACCTGCCAGCGCCATATCGGGAGCGTCACCAGCGCCTCGCCCGGGCGGGTGAACGCCAGCGTCACAGCGGCCAGGGCGAAGGGAAGAGCCACCAGGCCACGACGCAATAACAGCCCATGGGGAACGCGGGCCAGCGCCGTGCACCCCGCCCAGAGCAGCCATAACGCCAAAAACGCCCCCCAGCGACCGGGGGGCGTCACCGTACAGGCCAGCACAAAGGCCAGGGTACCGATGAATTTGATTCGGCCGTCCAGCCGATGGATTCGGCTGTCCAGGCCCACGTACTGATCCAGATGGCTGATATGCATACGCGCGCTAACTGGCCTCACGCCGCTGCAGCCGACGGGCCAGGAGCCAGGTCACGCCGAACATGAGCAGCGTGCCCAGCACTCCGGCCAGGATCGTCGCCAGGGCCTCATTGGAGACCCCCGGGAACAGGTAGTCGGGGATGATCTGATAGAAGGGCCCCATGGCTCGATCGATGAACCCGAAATCCTCGGCCACGCGCTCCAGCCCATCGGGCGAGGAGGAGGCCAGCGGGGAAAGCAGGGCCACCACCAGCGCGACGGCCAGCCCGATCATCGGCCAGCGACCGCTGCCCGCCTCGGCCGGTTGTAACGTCATCAGATCCGGCCGGGCAGCCGAGATGAACGCCAGCGCGCCCACCGTGATGAGCGCCTCGCCGATGCCGATCAGGACGTGGACGGTGGCCATCGCGGGCAACACGACGCCCAGGGCGATGGTGCCGGAGGCCGCCAGGGCGACGGAAACGCCAATGGCCGCCACCACCACGGACGCCCACGCGGCGAGCGCCGCGGCCACCCACTGGTGCAGATTCCGCAGCGACCGATAAATCCCGTAGCTGACCAGCGGCGCCACTACCGCCATGAACAGGATATTCGCTCCCAGGGCGATGAGCCCGCCATCCTGGAAGAACAGCGCCTGCACGGTCACCACGGCCGTCATGATCAGCATGGCCGCCCAAGGGCCGAGGAGGATGGTCGCCAACGCGGCGCCGATGAGATGTCCCGAGGTGCCGCCGGCGACCTGGAAGTTGATCATCTGGCCGGCGAAGATGAAAGCGGCCAGCACCCCCATCAGCGGCACCTGGCGCTCTCCCAACTGCTTATTCGTCTCGCGAACGGCGAACCCGAGGGCCACGGCGCTCAGGATCCAGCAGACGACGATCACCGGCAGGCTGAGGAAGCCGTCCGGGATGTGCATAGCCGCCCGCTCCAGGACCGGCGCCAACACACTGTTCCACATCATCTTCTCCACTCCTCCGAAGCGAATATGACGAGATGGCGATGAATCGCCAGGGGCGCTCCCCCGGCCGACCGGCTCAAGACCTCTCAAGCGAAGGCGGAATCAGCCCAGCTCGGCCGCACAGCGCTCGCAGAGGCCGGGGATGCTCAAATGATCCACCTCCGCCTGAAACCGGTACTCGCCGGCCAGGCGCTCCGCCAACTCCATCAGCCATGCGACGGGGACCTCAATCGTGGCACCACACTCGCGACAGACCGCATGCGCGTGCGGGCGCCGTCGCGTGGCCTCGTACTGCGCCGGGCCGTGAGCCGGTCGGAACTCCCCCACCAAGCCATGCTCCTTTAGGAACTGCAGCGACCGGTAGACGGTGGAGAGATCGACGTAAGGGTGCTGCTCCCGCACCCGCGCCCAGATCTCATCCACGGTCGCGTGGCCGGGATGATGGTACAGCGCCTCCAACACCAGCAGGCGTTGCGGCGTCAGCCGATACCCGGCCTCCCGCAAGGCCTCCGCATCCCTCTGATAGCAGCTCATCATCCCTCCCTACTCATCCGGGGTAACATCGCACCGAAGTGCGGTACGACAGCCGAGCTATCCAGCCCAACCCACTACCGCAATTATACGCACTTGCAAATATTTGTAAAATGAGGGCGTCGTTTTGACGATCCAGAGGCCATCCGGTATAGTGAACGCCTGTGACGGAAGAACCATCCCAGCAGGAGAGGATCCCATGTCCCCGAAACGTTTGCTCATGCTGGCCACCTTCGGCCTGGAGATCGTGGAGTGCGGCGGCACCTTGGCGAAACACGCCCGGGCCGGATGGGATGTCCATGCGGCCATACTGCTCTCTCGCCCTGAGGCCCAACCCCAGATCCAGCGCGCCGCCCAGATCCTGGGAGTGCAAACCCGCTTCCTGAACTTCTCCTACGGCGAGGTCCGCCCAGACCTCGCCTCCAAACAGGCCCTGGTTCGAGTGATCCGCGAGACCCGGCCGGACATCGTCATCACCCAGGACCCGGAGCACTCCTTCACCGATCTGGACCCGGACCGGCGCGAGGCGATGATCCTGTATCTGGAGGCGTTGAGCCTGGCAGGGAGGGATTTCGCGGTGGATGCGTGCGGTGGGCTTCCCCCCCACCAGGTACACAACATCTACTACATGACGCCGGAACATCCGAACTGCGTGGTGGACATCTCCGACGTGTACCACCTGAAGATGCAGGCGCTGGATGAACTGGGATACCAGCTCGCCTTCACCGCCCGGGTGCTCAAAGGCCACCTGTCAGAAGGCGCATTGCGGGCCGTCGTCCCGGACTATGAAGATGTGAAGAACGACGATCTGGCATTGGGGCGGGCACTACACCGGGAGATGGAGAGGGCCCTAGCGATCGCCCACGGGATCGCGGGCCACTCCGGCGCCGCATTGGGCGAGGCCTATCGGCACGAGGGCAGCTTCACGCTCGAATACCTGCTGTAACAGGCTGTCCTCACATCCGACGGCACGCTGCTCCTATCCCGTCGAGCATAGGGTGGCCGCGGGCACTGCCGGCGGCTACCCTCCCGCCTCACGTCAGCGCCGCAGCCTGGGATCCAGGAATTCCTCTAAAGCGAACCCGGTGAACGCGAAGCCGAGGACCGTCAGGGTGATCAGGAGCCCCGAGGGGATCACCCACCACACCCAGGCGCCGCTCAGAAAGGCGCCACGGACCTGAGCGTAGTACAGGATCGTCCCCCAGCTCTTGGCGGTTGGATCGCCCAACCCCAGGAAGCTGAGCGACGCCTCCACCAGGATGGCAGTGCTGGCGGCCAACACGAGCTGGGCCAGGCTCAACGGCAGCACCCCGGGCAGCACATGCCGAACGAGGATGCGTCGGTCCCGCGCTCCGATGGCGCGGGCGGCCTCGATGTAATCCCGCCCCCGCAGGCCCAGGGTCTGTGAGCGGATCACACGGGCCGGCCGGGCCCAGGTCAGCACCGCCATCACGATGATCAAGTTGCGGAAACTGGGCCCCAGAAAAGCGGCTAGCAGGATCATCAGCGGCAGGAAGGGGATGACCAGCACCAGGTCCACAACGCGCATGATGACGGCGTCCACCATCCGGCCGTAGTACCCGGCCACCACGCCCGCCAACGTGCCGATCAAGACGGCCAGCAGGGCGGCCAGGACCCCCACAGCCAGGGAGATCCGGGCGCCGTGCACGATCTCACTGAGAATATCCTGCCCCACATCGTTGGTCCCCAGGAGGTGCCGGGCGCTGGGCGGCTGAAACGGTCGCCCCACGCGCTCCGCGGGGTCGTATGGGCTGAGGTCATCGGCGAAGATCGCCATCAGGCCGATCAGCAACAGAACGACGATCCCTATCATGCCGACGCGACTGCGCCGCAAAACCCGCCAGGCCTCCCACACCCTATCGCCCATCGGGCACCCCTCGCCGCACCCTGGGGTCCAGGACCGGATACACGAGATCGGCCAGGATATTGCCCGCGATGACGCTGACGGTGATCAGCAGGAAAGCCGCCTGCAGCACCGGATAGTCCCGGTTCAGGACGGCCTCGTATAGCAGCCGGCCCAGCCCCGGATAGGAGAACACCGTCTCCACCACCGTCGCGCCGCTGACCACGAAGCCCAGGTTCAACATGAACACGGTGGCCACTGGCAGCAGAGCGTTTCGGATCGCGTGGCGAAACATCAGCGCCCGCTCCGCCAGCCCCTTCGCGCGGGCGACCAGGATGTAGTCCTCTCGCAGAACGCTCAGCATGGAATAGCGCGTGATGAGGAAGGTCCCCGGGACGGAGACCAGGGTCAAGGTCGCCACGGGCAACACGAGATGTTTGAGGATATCCGCCACGCGAGCCCAGCCCGCCAACTGTCGCCAGGACGTCTGCGCGCCGAAGGTCGGCAGCCAGCCCAGTTGCACGGCGAAGACGGCGATGAAGATCATCCCCACCCAGAACGCGGGGAGGGATTGCAGGAAGAGGAAGAAGGCCAGGATGCCGATGTCGGATGCTCCGCCTCGCCGCCACGCGGTGAGGACGCCGAAGAGCACCCCCAGGGCCGTGGACAGGAGGAGGCTGGTGCCGGTCAGAAGGACGGTCCAGGGCAGGCGCTCCCTCAGGATGTCGACGATGGGGCGCTTCTGCTGATAGGAGTACCCCCAATCGGCCCGCGCGAGGTCACCCAGATATCGGATGTACTGTCGCCATAGGGGTTGATCCAGGCCATGTCTGCGCAGGATCTCGGCCCGGGTCTCGGCCGGAAGCAAGGCCGCGTCCTCGCCCGCCAGAAGCGCCAGCGGATCTCCGGGCATGAGCCGGGGCAGCAGGAAGTTCAGCGAGACGGTGAGGAAGAGCACCGCCCCATATTGCCACAGCCTACGGACCAGGACCGTCGTCATATCCCTTCCTCAACGCAAGAGCGTGTCTAATCATTCACCACGAAGGCATAGAGGCACCAAGGATTGCACTGAAAACGCCTCATACTGGTTCCATAAAGCCTCTCATCGGAGAGAAAATATTTGCGTCTTCTGGAGGTTTCGCGTCTTGGTGGTTCTGCTATCTAACATCTCTCAGAGCGTGTCTGAGAAATACCATTGCTTCTGCTATGGGGAGGCTCGGA
>JAADGJ010000120.1:41433-64048 GCA_013152435.1 Chloroflexota bacterium
GCCCCTCCGAAAAAGTCCTTCTCCCGCTTTCGACCTGCTCGGCCTCGGCCTGGATCCTTCGGGAAGGGCCGAGGAAGGCAGGTGCAGGCCGGAAAAGTGGGATTTTCGTGGAGGGGAGATCCCCTCCACACCTCCCCCCGTGGAACTGGTAGTTGAGGGAGGCCCCTCAGACACCTTGCCGGTAAATTCTCAGGCGCGCTCTAGGGCGTTGTGTCGGCACAACGGAGCTGCGCCGACACAACACCTGGAATCCTCCTCGATCAGCGCGCGATGAAGGACAGCTTGTTAACGATCCCCAGCCCCTTCACATACACGTACCCATCATACGCGGCCGGACGATAGGCGTAGATGCCGTCGGCGTAGTAGAGGGTGACGAAGGGGACGTCCTGCGCGATGATGGCCTGCATATCCTTGATGATCGCCATCCGCTCATCCGGGTCCAGGGTGCCGGCCAGCTTCTCCGCCAGCGCATCGAACGCCTGGCTCCGATAGCCGCCGATGTTCAACGCCCCCACCGCCGGATCGGAATGCAGCAGATCCACCAGCCGGCTGGGATCGATCTGCACGGAGGCCGACCACCCCCACATGGACAGGTCGAAGTCCCGGCCCTGGGAGACGTCGAAGCCGGGCCATACCAGCGAGTCCACCGTCTTCGGATCCAGCGCCTTCACCTCCAGAGCGATCCCGATCTCCCTCACCCAGTCCCGGATGAGCTCGGCCGCCCGGACGCGCTGCGGGTTGTTGGAGTACACCAGCAGATCGAAGCTCATGGCCTGGCCGTCCGGCGTCTCCCGAATCCCGTCCCCATCGCCGTCGAGGAAGCCCGCCTCGTCCAGCAGCGCACGCGCCCCATCGGGATCATAGGCCAGCTCGATATCCGGATTCGCGTACGGCGACGAGGGATGGACGAAGCCCGGGTTGCCCACCGTGCCGAAGCCCAACAGCAAGGTGTCGACGAGCGCCTGACGGTCGATGGCCAGCGCGATGGCTCGCCTCACCACGGGCTGATCCAGCGGGGGACGCTCATCGTTGAACTGCAAGAGCGTCGTCGCGAAGCCCGGCCCACGGACCACCCGGATCGATGGGACCCCCTCGAACTCGGCGACCAGCTCCGGGGGGATCTGGCGGGAGACCGCATCCACCTCGCCGGATTTCAGCGCCGAGAACATGGTCGTCTGCTCGACGATGATGGGCAGCACGATCTCCGGCACCGCCGGCCGTCCCATGAAATAGTCAGGGTTGGCCTCAAGCCGATAGAACTGCTCGGGCACGTATTCGACGAGCCTGTAGGGACCGGTACCTACCCGGCCGGCGAAGTTCTGCGGATCATCCACCTGGGACCAGATGTGCTTCGGCAGGATCGGCACATCCGCCAGGCGCAGGGAGAAGGACGGATCGGGCTGGGCCAGCGTCATGACCACCGTCCGATCGTCCACCGCCTCCACGCTGGCGACCTGCTTCGCGGTTCGGGCGAAGCGGCTCTGCTGCGGATGCGCAACGAAATACTCATAGGTGAATTGGACATCCTCCGCGGTGAAGGGCTCCCCATCATGCCAGGTGACCCCTTCCCGGAGCGTGAACGAGTACACCTTCCCATCCGGGCTGACCTCCATCCGCTCAGCCAGCCAGGGCTGCGGGATGTTGTCGGCATCCAGCTCGAGCAGGCTATCGTAGATGAGCTTCATCAGGTGATACCCGGGATAGCCGAACACGTAGCTGTACGGGGTGAGCGTGCTCTCATCGGCGGCGATGGCCAGGCGCAGGGGCTCCGCCTGCGCGACCTCGGGCGGCTGCGTCGCCTGGGCGGGCTCAGCCCCGGAAGGCGTCACCGCAGGCGCACAAGCCGCCAACCCGCTCAGGACGATCGCGATCGCGAGCAGGATCGGCCAAAGGCTTCTCGATTTCATCCTTCCCTCCTTCGTGAGAATCGTTCCATCCAGCCAACTACGACGAAGATCTCGGGCTCCTGGCCCCTACGCAATTATACGCACATGCAAAGATTTGCAAAAAGCGCGAGGAGCCAGCGGAGGGAAGGGAAACGAAAACGACGTAAAAGAGCCCCGGTGCTTACCGGGGCTCTCATCATACCCTCTCGTGGGGAGAACCGCCGTCCTCCCCGCGTTCCCTACGATCCCGGCGGGTGGCTGCGTTACGTATCCCTCTGCACGGACCGCAGGAAGGCATCCCGCACGCGCTGAAACGCCTCCGGATCGGTGAGCAGGTCGACTCCCGTCATAGCCATGGCCTTGGCCCCTACCAGAAGCCCCTCATGCCCGCGCGGGGACACGGCCGCCTCCCGGAACTCGACGGTGTGCCCCGCCACCTTCTCATCGGCGATGGCCACGTAGGGGTGCAGAGCGGGGACCACATGGCTGACGTTCCCCATATCCGTGGACCCCATACGCCCATTGGCGTCCGGCTCATGCACCTCCCGACCTAATAGCCGCATATTCTCCTCAAACAGCTCGGCCAGCACGGGGTTCGGGATCATGTTATCGTAATGATAGAGCTCCTTGGTCTCCAGGCGAGCGCCCGACGCTAGGGCCGCCGCCTCGGCGCAGGCGATCACCTTGGCTACAACATCCCGGGCGATGGACCGGGTGGGGGCGCGCACGCTGAACTGCGCCGTCGCATATTCCGGGACGATATTGTGCGCATCGCCCCCGTTGGGAATGATCCCGTGGATGCGGACGCCATCGGGGACGTGCCCACGCAGCGCGTTGATGTTGTTGAACAGGAGGATCACGCCATGGAGCGCGTTGATCCCATCGTCCGGAGCGGCCGCCGCGTGCGCGGCCTTTCCGAAGAACTCAAAGAAGAGGTTATACGAGGCCAGGGAGCGCCGCCGGGTCATGTTGTACACGGAGGGGTGAACCATCATCGCCACGTCAACGCCCTGGAAGGCGCCGCGATCCACCAGCAGCATCTTCCCGCCCCCCTTCTCCTCGGCGGGGGTGCCGATCAGCATCACCTTCCCCGGCAACGCATCGATCACGCTGCCCAGCGCCAGCGCGGCCCCCAGAGCGGCGGCGCCGATGATATTGTGTCCGCAGGCATGGCCCAGGCCGGGCAGCGCGTCGTACTCGGCCAGGTAAGCGATCACCGGGCCGGGGCCGGCCCCGGCCCGCCAGGCGCGAAAGGCGGTAGGCAGTCCGGCGATCCCCCGCTCGACCTGAAAGCCGTGCCGCTCCGCCGTGTCGGTCAAGAGCCCCATGGCCTGGAATTCCTCAAAGGCGACCTCCGGGTTGTCGTGAATCGTGGTGCTCACATGGATCAGCTCATCACGCAACGCGTCGACGGCCGCCATGACCTGCTGTTTCAGAGACGCGCGAGAGGCTTCCGATGTACCCATGGCACGTGCAACCTTCCCTAAGATTTCAGCATCCGATCCCATCATATTCCCCCGGGTCTAATCGAACGGCCACTTATCCTGCGCCCGCAACGGGCGCTCCAGATCGTGGTCGATCAGCATCCGTTTCACCTCATCACGGGTGCGGCGGCGGGCCAGTCTCCCCTCATAAGTCGCCAGGCGCAAAAGCAGGCGAGCCAGCGTCATGGCAGCATCATGAAGGTCACGGCGCTGTACCTTGTCCAACGTATCCGCCGCGGTGTGCCCAAAGCCACGTCCCAGCTTGAAGTCACGACCGCGCGAGCGCATGTTCAGGGCGGGGATGCCGGCCAGGACGAACGGGAACGCGTCGGTAGCCGTGCCGATGGTATCCTCCAATTTCCAATCCGCCCCCATCTCCTCCGCCCAGCTCTGGAGGATCGGCTGCAGCTCGGAGAACCCGGAGAAGCTAAACCCGCCCAGGCCGCCAGCCACGCCGCCGTCCAGGTTCAGCATCAAGGCCACGTCGGCCAGATCGCTCGCGTGCTGACGGACGTACTCGGTGGACCCCAGCACGCCCAGCTCCTCCACAGCGAAGCAGATGAACCGAATGGTGCGCGGCAGACGACCCGCCAGGGGAACGAACAGCCGCGCCAGCTCCAGCACCAACGCCACACCGGTGCCATCGTCCATCGCGCCCTGGGCGATGTCATGCCCATCATAGTGCGCGCCGACGATGATCATCTCCCGGCCAGGATCGCCGGGCACCTCGCCGACGACGTGCACGGCTTCGGCGGGTTTCGCCTCATTCTGGATGTCCATCTCGACGATGACCGGCCCATCCTTGGCCCAACGGGACAGCTGGAACCCGTCCTCCAGACACAAGCCCGCGGCCGGGATCTCGGCCACCCGACCAGAGCGCAGGGAGCCGGTAGGAGCCAATCGGCCAGGCAGGTGATTCACGAAGAGGAACCCGGCCGCCCCAGCCGCCACGGCCCGCCCGTACTTCTCGCGACGGTGAATCCACACCTTGCCACTCTCAGGGCTGGCGCTGTTGGCCATCACGATCCGGCCCTCCAGCTGGCCCGCGCGGGCGGCGAACTCCTCCTCCGTGCCCATGCCCACGTCGATCAGCTCCGCCCGGAGCCCACCGGGCGGGGTGGAGGGCGAATAGACCAGCGAGATGGCCGAGGTCAGGGACTGCTCCCTGGGGGACACCACGCGCACCGCGCAGGTCCCGCGTGACCAGCCCATGTAGGTGAACGGCTCCGGATGCACGTCGCGTAGCCCCAGGCGGGCGAACTGATCGAGCAGCCAGTCCCGCGCGGCCGCCTCGCTGAGGGTACCGCCGAACCGGCTACCGAAGTCGCACAACGTGGCCAGATGCGCGTACAACGTCTGCGAGGTCCACACCTCGCCGATGATCCTCTTCTCCTCCGCGTGGAAATCGAAAGACATCAGCACCCCTTACGTGTGAAACGATATTCGCGCCGGTCGACGCCGGCGCGAATCAAGATCCCCTCGATGAGCTCCGCCTCAGCGGATCTTATACGGATCCAGGGCATCCCGCAACCCATCGCCGATGTAATTGATGGCGATCACGGTGATGAAGATCATCAGGCCGGGGAAGATGGCCATCCACAGGTTGCCGCGCATCATCTCGTCCTGGGCGTTTTTCAGCATATTGCCCCACGTGGGGGTGGGCGGCTGAACGCCGAAGCCCAGGAAGCTCAGGCCGGACTCGGTGATGATGGACGAGGCCACGCGCAGCGTTCCGGCCACGATCACCGGGCTGAGCGCGTTGGGCAGGATATGCCGAATGATGATGCGCCGATTGCTGATACCCAACGCCCGCGCCGCCTCCACGAACTCCTTCTCCCGCAACGCCAGGAAGGCGCTCCGGACCAGCCGCGCCACGGTCATCCAGGAGAGCAAGGCGATGACGAACACGATGGCGAGGACGCCGCCCCCCGCGTGCAGGATGGGGATATCGATGCTGCGCAACAGCAGGGTCATCAAGATCAGCACGAAGAGCTGAGGCAGAGATAGCATCAGGTCCGTGAAGCGCATGAGCAAATTGTCCACCATGCCGCCGTAGAAACCGGACAGCGCGCCCACCGTCGTGCCGATCACCAGGGCCAGCGTCATGGCCATGACGCCGATGGACAACGAGATGCGTCCACCCTGCAGGATGCGGGTAAGCATGTCTCGCCCCAGGTCATCCGTGCCCATGGGGTGCCGCAGCGAGGGCGGCTGGTAACGCTCCGAGAAGTTGGACCGATAGACATCGTACGGGGAGATGATCGGCCCGATGATGGAGGCGATAGCCAGGATACCGACCACGATGAGCCCGATCACTGCCATGCGGTGGCGTTTGAATTGACGCCACATCAAATGGGTCATCGACTCGGTTTCATATTGGGTAAACGTCTCGTCGGTCAGGGATATCGTCGGTACGGCCGTATCACTGTGCGTGGTCATGATCTCTCCGCTTCCATCCGTCAATCATAGCGTATACGCGGATCCAGGTACGCGTAGGCGATATCCGCCAGGAGGTTGAAGAAGACGATGAGGATGGCGTTGATCATGATGATCGCCATCAGCATAGCATAGTCCACGCGCTCGGCCGAGCGGTAGAACAGCCGCCCCATGCCCGGCCAGGAGAAGATCGTCTCGGTGAACAGCGCTCCGCCGAAGAGGCTGGGCAGATCCAGGGCCATAATGGTGACCACGGGCAAAGCCGCGTTCTTCAAGGCGTGCCCGTAGATCACCGCCCGCTCGGCCAGGCCCTTGGCGCGGGCGGTGCGGATGTAATCCAGATGGATCACCTCCAGCATGGAGGCGCGCATGTAGCGCGTATACGTGCCCGCGCTGAACAGCGTGAGCATCGAGACGGGGAGCACCATGTGCCAAGCCAGGTCGCCTATGGAGAACGGCTTTCCCAGGGACGTCATCCCACGGGCCGGGAATAACGGCTTACCTGTGAAGGGATTGTCCAATCCCACATGGAAGATCATGATCAGGATAAGCCCAAACCAAAAGATAGGGATGGACTGTCCCATGAACGCGATGGTGGTCACCACGTGATCGAAGATCGAATACTGCCGCAACGCGGAGAAGATCCCAATGGGCAGGGAGAACAGGATCGTGGTGAAGAAGGACACCCCCATCAGGAGCAGGGTGTTCGGCAAGCGATCGCCGATCTCGACCAGCACAGGGCGCTTGGTCGCCAGAGAGTATCCCCAATCGCCGCGCAGGATATTGCCGAACCACTTCAGGTACTTCACGTGGATGGGGTCGTTCAGCCCCAACTGCTCCTCCAGCCGAGCCATATCCTCGGGCGAGAGGTCCGGGTTCTGCTCATAGGCGGCCATGGGACCGCCGGGGATGATCTGCAATAAGAGAAAGACAACAACGCTGATGACCCATAATAGAGGGATCGCCTGAATCGTACGACGCAGGATATATTTGCTCACGGTTTCCCACCTCTTGTGGGGTTCTCACATCTCACGGTCGCACTTCTGGCCTCCTGCCTCCCCCGGCGTCGGGGGAGGCAGGAGATGGGATGCATCACCCGATCCGATCGGCGGGTTTATTCAGATACCCACCAATCCTCGGCGTTCCAGCCGAGATCCATCCAGTTGTTGTCGATCCAGCCATGGAGCCGCGTGCGATAGGCGTTCAGCTCCAGCCGGTCGTACAGGTAGATGTGCGGCAGGCCGGCCGCGATGCGCTCGCAGAGCCGCTGGTAAGCCGCCTTGCGAACCTCGAGGTCCGGGCTGCTGCCGGCTTCCTTGATGGCCGCGTCGGCTTCCTCATCGACCCAGCGAGAGTAGTTGAAGCCACGGCCGCCGTTCGCCTCCGTAGGCATGCTCCATGAGGCGAAGTAGCCCTCCATGTGCGCCTGCGGGTCGATGCCGTAGGAGGTGGTGTACATCAGGATGTCGAAGTGGCCGTGCTTGCGGAAGGCACCGCTGGCCCAGGAGCCGAACAGCACGGAGGACGGCACGTTCTCGATGTAGAGATCGATGCCGATATCCCGCATCATCTCGACCAACAGCTGCTCCACCTGCTCGCGCAGCTTGTTGCCGCTGGTCGTCTGGATCTTCAGGCGCAGCGGACGGCCCTCCTCGGCGTAGGGGCAACCGCGGCACTCACGGATGCCATCGCCGTCCTGGTCCACCCAGCCGGCCTCCTCCAGAAGCTGTCGGGCCTTCTCCGGGTTGAACTCGCTGACGGGGATGTCACACTTGGCCCAACCGAGGTTGATCTCGGAGGTGCCCAGCGTGGCCTTGCCGTACAGCAGCTCATCGTTGATCTTGGCCTTGTCGATGCCGTACTGGATCGCCTGGCGCACTCGCAGATCACCCAGCGCCCAGTGCGGATTGTTCAGGGGGTCGTCGGTGGCGTCGATGGTGGGATCGGCCAGGTTGAGCAGCAGGCGCTCCGTGCCCGTGTCCGGCGGCGCCGCGAGCACGACTCCCTCCAAGTTCTCGAACTCGGGGATGTCCGCCTCGACCAGATCCCAGAGGATGTCGATGTCCCCGGTCTTGATCAGCGCCTTGCCCACCTCGCGGCTGGGCGTGATGATGATGTTCACGCCGTCCAGATAGGGCTTCTCCGGCGCCTCACGATAGTTGGGGTTGCGGACCAGGGTGATGTGATCCCCAGACACCCACTCGGTCATCATGAAGGGGCCCGTGCCGATGGGATGCCAGTTGAAGTCCCACTTGGGCATGTTGGCCGGATCACCGGTGGCGTGTCGCGGGATGATCTCGGCGGTGAGCAGAGCCAGGTACGGGGCGTAGAACTGCTTGAACTTGATGACGGCCGTGTAGTCGTCGGGCGTCTCGATGCTCTCGATATCCCGCCAGCCGGTGGTGCTGACGGCGCCGCTCTCCGGATGCATGATGGCTTCCCAGGTGAACTTGAAGTCATCCGCGGTGAACGGCTCGCCATCCGACCACTTGATCCCCTCCTTGAAGCGAACGGTGATGGTGAGCCCGTCATCGGAGACACCACCATTCTCCGCGCTCGGCACCTCCTTCGCCAGGATGGGGAAGAAGTTGCCATCGGGATCCACGCCCAACGGGGACTCCAGGATGAACTCGTTGACCTCATCACATGCCGTCTGGGTGCAGATGTGAGGGTTGAGGATCTCTGGCTCCTGGTAGAGGGCGAACGTGATCACGCCGCCGCGCTTGGGCCCCTCTTCCGCCGGGGCAGCCGCCTCCTCCGCCTTCTCCTCGGCCGGGGCCGCGGCCTCCTCCGCCGGCGCCGGGGCAGCAGGCGCACAGGCGACCAGGACCACGCTCAGGATCACAAAGAGGCTCAGGATCCTCAGCAACCAGGGTGCTCGCATCATTTTCCTCCTTGAAGTTTCAAGATCAGTGGGGGAGATTCAGAAAGTTCTCGTCCTTCGGCCCTCAGGGAAGGGCGCATCGGATGTCTGGGGAGATAGCCGAAGCAACCACCTCCTTTCGCGACGAGTTCTTCATCAAGACACGGCCGTTTCAGGCCTTGTTACACATCAGCGATCACGAAACCAGGCCGCTATGATCCTGCCCCGTAGCGGCCATGGCGTCACACGCAAATGTGACGATGTGAAAAAGGGCATCAGGGATACCCGGATCAGATCAAGCCTACAGGGTCTTCCTTCGCGGAGCAGAAGGGGACCACCTGACGCGCCGCGTGCCTATCGGCACACGGGCCTCTCCGGTCACATCGCAAGGCTTGTGCATACCTCAAAGGGCTGTGACGGGGTGGAGGCAACGATGCTCGCCCGCTGTGTCGACGCTGACAGAGAAAAACGGCCCCCTTGCCGAGAACAAGCGAGGCTCCAGCCTGACACGTCACATGGGACAGGAGCCAGAATCACAGATGGGGAATACACCAGGACAACCCGCCAGGCGATGAATCGCTCTGGCGATTGCATCCACGCCGGGCAGCAGGGATCTGCCTAGGGCATTCGGAAAGGTAATCACATAACACATTCAGTGCTCGATCGACGTGGCACCTCGAGGGTGTCTATACTATACCCGCGAGCGTCCAAGTTGTCAACATGCACGCCCGCCCCCAGATGATTATGTCATCTCTAATCTGGAAACCCTATCCACATAGAAGCGAAAAACGCTTACAGACAGGAGGCTATGCATAAGCGATAATGATGCTCTCTCAGACACCCGCCCCACAGAGGAGGCGTGGAGGGGAGCACCCCCTCACGGGAACCCCACCTTTCCGGCCTGCACCTGCCTCTCTCGGCTCTTTCCGCAGGGATCTGGGCCGAGGCCGGGCAGGTCGAAGGCGGAAGAAGGGCTTCTCCCGGAGGGGCTCCTGCGAAGCCGGCGAATGACGGCAGATTTATGTCAGCATGAGGTCTTTCACGGTTTCCGCGATCGTGGTATATAATAAGCAACGAATCGGTTGAACGTCGTGCCCCTGCCCGGGGCACCTGCCAACAGAAGAGAGTCTCCCCCAACACCAGATTGGGAATAGATGTGAGGTGAGACGAGATGTTTTTCCGTCCGTATTTTGATCCGTTGTATCTGTTGTTCGTACTGCCATCGCTGTTGCTGGCCTTATACGCGCAAATGAAGGTGCGCAACGCCTACGCGCGCTATACCCGGGTTCCCAACTCCCGCGGGCTGACGGGCCTGGACGCGGCTCGCATGGTCCTGGGACCCGCCGGGTTGAGCCATGTCCGAATCGAGGGCACGCCCGGCGAGCTGACGGATCATTACGATCCCCGGACCAAGACGTTGCGCCTGTCCAGCGGGGTGGCACACGGCCGCTCCGTGGCCGCCCTGGCCATCGTCATGCATGAGATCGGCCACGCCCTCCAGGACGCGCAGGGATACGCGCCGCTGAAGCTACGCGGCAGTCTGGTGCCGGCCATCACCGTCAGCGCCTGGGTGGCGCCGATGATGTTCCTGGTCGGCTGGCTGCTGGGGCAACCCTCCATCGCCTGGCTGGGCGTCGCCGGGTTTGCGGTGGCCGCTGTCTTCTCCCTGGTCACACTCCCCGTGGAGTTCAACGCCAGCAACCGCGGGCTCCAACTGTTGCAATCCTTCCGCCTGGCTGACGGCCCAGAGCTGCGCCAGGCCAAAGAGGTATTGGATGCGGCCGCGCTGACCTATGTGGCCGCGCTGGCCCAAACCCTCTCCACACTCCTGTACTACGTGTTCTTGCTTACCGGCTTCAGCCGACGGGATTAGACGCTTCCGATCAACCTGCCCCCGTCCCGCCCTCCTCGCGACGGGGGCAGGTTTTCCCATGAGCTGACCCGGTAACAAGCGAAGGGATGAAACGCAAGTGAGTAGATCAAATCGAGGAATCCCAGCAGCGATCGCCATCATCAGCACAAGCGCGCTGGCCCTGATATGCCTCTGCCTGTTCACCGCGGTGATCGTGTGGGATCAGGTGCAGAGCCGCTCGGCACGGGCCATACCAACGCCCGAGCCGATCCCCACGGCGCCCGCGCCACCCACGCCCACAGCGCTGCCACCGGTGGTGATCCAGATCGACCCGGAGGCCGATGTCCAGACGCAGATCCTGACCGCCATCTACCAGAAAGTCAACCGCTCCGTGGTGAACATCACCGTGCGGCAACAGGCTCATCCTGGCCTGGACAACGAGGAATTCTACACCGAAGGACAGGGCTCCGGATTCGTATGGGACAAGCAAGGGCACATCGTCACCAACCTTCACGTGATCGCCGACGCGACGGAGGTGGACGTCACATTCTGGAATGACATCACCGTGCCCGCCACGGTGGTCGGCACCGATCCGGACAGCGACCTCGCCGTCGTGCGGGTGGACGTGAGCCCGGATGAGCTCTATCCGGTGGAGCTGGGCGACTCCGATCAGGTGCAGGTTGGGGAGCGGGCGATCGCCATCGGCAACCCGTTCGGCTACCAAGGCACCCTGACTCATGGCATCGTGAGCGCCGTGGGGCGTTCGATCCCGGCGCTCACCGGCTTCCAGATCCCGGAGGCCATCCAGACGGACGCGGCCATCAACCCGGGCAACTCGGGCGGGCCGCTGCTGGACGCGCAGGGCCGCGTCATCGGGGTGAACGCGCAGATCCGCTCGTTGGTGCGGGCCAACTCCGGCGTCGGCTTCGCCATCCCCATCAACCTGGTCAAGCGCGTGGTGCCCTCCCTCATCGAAACCGGCCGCTACGAGCACCCCTGGCTGGGCATCTCCGGCCAGACGCTGTCGCCGTCCATGGCCCAGGATCTGAAGCTTCCCGCGGAGCGAGGGATCCTGATCGCCGACGTGATCCCCAACAGCCCGGCGCAGCGGGCAGGCCTGCGCCCCAGCAGGCGGACCGTCAACTACAAGGGGCGACAGGTGCCCATCGGAGGGGACATCATCGTCCAGATCGATGAGCAACCGCTTCACAACTTCGACGACCTGTTGATATACCTCGCGCGCTACACATCGCCCGGGCAAGAGGTCATCCTGACAGTGGTCCGTGACGGGAAGCGCGTCCAAGTGCCCGTAACCCTTGGCGCGCGGCCCACGCGCACACACCCGTAACGGACACGACCAAGATCGGGATAGAGGACGGGGCGGGCATGATCCGCCCCGTTCCCATATGCGAACCCCAAGATCCAGGGAGGGGGAGAGATGAAATCCGTGCGGCTCACCATCATCTGGGGAGCGGTCCTGGCCATCGCCCTGGCCAGTTGCAATGGCATCGTGCCCTCGTTGAGGCCGACGCCTACCCCCCAGCCTCCCACGCCGACGCCACGCGTGATCGTGATCGTCGCCACGCCCACGCCCGGCGCGCCGCCGGAGATGATCGACGTGGGCGAGGAGCGCGTGATCGCCGTGTACGAGCGCGTGAGCCCCGCCGTGGTCAACGTGACGACTCGCGTCCTGCGCCAGAGTTTCTTCTTCGGCGTCTACCCGGAGGAGGGAACCGGGTCCGGGTTCCTATGGGACGATCAGGGCCACATCGTCACGAACTACCACGTCGTCGAGGGGGCCCAGTCGGTGGAGGTGGGATTTGGAGAGGACTTTGTCCAGCCCGCCACCATCGTGGGGGTTGATCCGCCCAACGATCTGGCAGTGCTTCGCGTGGAGGAGGTGCCTCCCGGCGTGCAGCCGGTGGAGCTGGGCGATGCCTCCAAGCTGCGCGTGGGCCAGCGCGCCATCGCCATCGGCAATCCGTTCGGGCAGTTCGAGCGCACCCTGACCACGGGCGTCATCAGCGCGCTTAACCGCACCATCACCATCGACGAGGATACGGTGTTGCGGCATGTGATCCAGACGGATGCGGCCATCAACCGGGGCAACTCGGGCGGGCCGCTGCTGGACTCCTTCGGGCGGCTGATCGGCATCAACTCCGCCATCTACTCCCCCACGGGAACCTCCGCGGGCGTGGGGCTGGCGATCTCCGTGGACACGGTGAAGCGCGTGGTGCCGGAGCTGATCGCGCATGGGCGCTATCGACATCCCTGGCTGGGAGTCCTGGGATACAGCATCACCCCTGTGTTGGCCCGCGCCCTGGACCTCCCCGTACAGCAGGGGCTATTGGTCGCCCGGATCTATCGCGGCAGCCCGGCCGCGAAGGCGGGGTTGCGAGGCGCTCGCCGGGAGATGATCATCGGGAACCGCATCATCCTGGTGGGCGGCGACATCATCACCGCCATCGACGGATACTCCATCCAGGGAATGGATGACCTGGAGGACTACCTGGAGGAGCGCACCCAGGTGGGGCAGACCGTGACTCTGGAGGTGATCCGGGGTGGCCAGAGGATGCGGATCGACGTCGAGCTGGAGGAGATGCCCAGGCAGCTCTACTGAACCGGATCGACCGGCCTTCAAGCCTCCGCGGCACCTCCACGTCTCCGCCTTTCACCTGCCCCGCCCGGCTTCGCCCGCCCGTGGGCATCGTGGAGTGTTTCGCGAACTTTCCACCGTTTTGGATACGCCACCGGATTGTGGAGGGCTTTGACCCCCTTATGTGAATATGGTAAGATCATTGCCGTGATCATCCCTCTGACACGACATGGGTCAGGTTCTCCTCACCCCGGTCGGGGAACCAGGGCGATGGAACGGGATACCGATGATGGCGTCCGGCCGTGACATGCATGATGGAGTGGCGCCCTTACGGAAGGAGGACTTTATGCACCGGTTGAGATACAAGTGGCTCATGATCGGGGTGATAGCCCTGTTGCTGTCCGGAGCGATGCTGGGATGCACCCGCAAGCGCCCGACGCCGACGCCATTCCCAACAGAATCGGCCACCCAGGTCGCCCCGACCGCGACGCCGGAGGCGGAACAGCCTACACCCAAGACCACCGTCGCCGCCGTGGAGGAGGAGCCCGCGCAGCCGGAGCAGACCCCGACCGCGGCCCCCACGCCGACGCCGGCGCCACCGCCCTCCGAACAAGGCGCCTCGGAGGCTCCCACGCCGACGGCCGCTCCCGGCCAGCCGGTGGAGCATATCGTCCAACCCGGCGAATACCTGAACCTGATCGCCCGTCGCTACGGCGTGTCCCCCGAGGCGATCATGCGGGCGAACAACATACAGGACCCCAACCTCCTCTACCCGGGGCAGAAGTTGATCATCCCCGCGCCGGGCACGACGCCGGGCTCATCCGGCAGCAGCCCGTCGGGGAAAATCCACATCGTCCAACGAGGGGAGACGCTGCAAAGCATCGCGCTAAAATACGGCGTGACCGTTCAGGAGCTGGCCGCGGCAAACGGGATCAGCAACCCCAATTTCATCTATGTCGGTCAAAGACTGGTCATCCCTTGACGAGACCGCCCGCGCGGGGACCAGGGCACGTCCGGGGGATGGCATCACGTTTGCAAAGCGCAGGCACTGTCCGCGGACAGTGCCTGTCTCGCGTGAGAAACCGATGTCAGCCCACCGGAGGGCTTTTGTCAAGTGATGAAAACGGAGGATCGTCATACTAGGGATAGCGTATCTTCCCACGCTGCGGCATATCGCGCTCTCCGACCCCACGAGATCCGGGAGGCGAACCCCACCAGGGTCCGAATGACGCGCACAGCCGCAAGGGGAAGACGATATCCGAGCATATTCCGAGGAGCCGAGGCTCTCCCGGCTCCTCGGAGGATCACCCACACAAGACCATGGACAGGAGGGGATAGATGGCGAAGCTCATCAGCGCGATTCTGTTCTCGCTGGTTGTCGGCGGAGGTATCGCCGTGCTGATCGCCGGGGCGACGGGACGCCGAAGTGCCCGCGGCCCCAACTGGCGCAATGCGCTTCTGGCCGGCCTGATCGCCTTTCTGGGCATCTTCGGCACGCTGGCCCTGATGGACTCCTTCACACAGGTCCAATACGGAACCGTCGCCGTCGTCACCCAGTTCGGTAAGGTCAAAGGGGTCTTCAAGCCGGGCCTGAACTGGAAGCTGCCGTTCATCCAGGATACCATCGTTTACCGCACTCAGGAGATCGTCTACGAGACGGTGGATCCGGCGGAGCTGGATGTCTCTCGCGCCGACTACAGGGACGTAGAGGTCGATACGGCCACGGCGGATGGGCAGCAGATCCGCGCCCGGTACACCGTGCGATTCTTCATCGAGCCCGATCGAGCGACGGATATCGCTCAGAAGTTAGGGCCGGAAGATCGTGTGGTGGAGAAGGTGGTGAAAGCCACCAGCCGGGTGCACGTGCGCAACATCTTGAAGCGCTACCAGGCGAGCCAACTCTATTCGGGGAACGTGGAGGAGGCGCAGGCGGAGATCGAGGAGAGGCTGCGCCAGGAGTTCAGCAAAGCCGGCCTGGAGCTGACCTTCTTCGGGCTGCGCTCCATCGTCTTCACGGACGCATACAAAGAGGCGGTGGAGAAGAAGCAGATCGAGGCGGAAAATATCATCACCAAGCAAAATCTGGCGAAGCAGGCCGAGTTCGAGAAACAGCGCACCATCACCCAGGCGCAGGCGGAGGCCGAACGCCAGCGGTTGGAGCGCATCGGCATCGCGCAGGGTGAAGCGGAGGCCATCCGGGTGAAGGCGGAAGCGGAGGCCGATGCCATCCGTCTGAAGGCCAAAGCACAGGCGGAGGCCAACCGGCTGATCGCCGCCAGCCTGACCCCTGAGATGATCCAATGGCAGGCTGTGCAGACATGGGATGGAAGCTATCCGATGGTGTTGGGCACGCAGGGACAATTCATCCTGCCGGGAGATCTCTTCACACAACCGGGCGGATCACGCTGATCGCTCAGCGCAGATCGCCAATGGGAACAGGGGCACGAGGCTTCGTGCCCCTGTGGTTTTCATTGTCCCCCCGTCCCGGGAAACCGGCGGAAATACCGGGATCATGTAGAAGCGTTCCCTACTCCGAGTCCGCGCTTGCATTGACAGGCATCTGCCCTGGATGTTAAAATGGAGGCGAATCCTCTTCCATGGCGCTGTTCACGATGTCCTATCCCTTGCGTGGGACCCGGATCCCGGTTCATCTGCCTCACCGCAAGGATACGAGCATGTCCCTGTCGCCTTATCCGGGTGTTTGCGAGAGTGGGGAAGATCTGCCATCGGTTTCTGCGAAGTGATTGTCCAGGTCACAGGCCCGTTCAGGCGTAAGAAGGGAGTGCATGATGATCAGTGAACAAGCGGTTCAGGAACTGGTGAATTTCCACAGCGATGATGTCCCCACGTTGAGCCTGTATCTGAATGTCGATCCCCACCGTCGGACCCGAGAGAAATATAAGCTGGCCCTACGGCGCCTTCTGGAGGAGGCCGCCGGGCGGGCGGCTCCAGAGGACATCGCTCGCGTGGAGCAGTACATCGATCTGGAGTACAATTGGCAGGGGAGAGCCGTGGCCTGCTTCAGCTGCCAGGCCAAGGGATTCTGGCACGCGTTCTCACTGCTCGTCCCCCGCGAGGACTTGGTCTTCGTAGGCGATCGCCCTTACATAAAGCCTCTCATTGACCTGATGGAACGCTACGCGGTCGCCCTGGTGAACCGGGAGGGAGCCCGCCTCTTCGTCTTCCACATGGGAGCCCTGCGAGAGGCCACGGAGCTGGAGGGCGAGGACATCAAGCGACACCGGGCGGGCGGCTGGGCCTCAAAGCGCTACCAAAGTCACGAGGACGAGGCTGCCCAACGAAACCTGCGCGAGGCGGCGGAACTCACCGAGGCGTTCTGCCGTCGATATGAGTGCGATCATCTGATCCTGGGCGGTACGGAGACCAACGTAGCCCAGTTCGAAGACCTCCTGCCCAAAGCCATACGGGAGCGCGTGGTAGGCCACATCACGGTGGACAAGGACGCCCCCGCCTCTGAGATCGGGGATCGATCGGCGGAGGC
This sequence comes from Chloroflexota bacterium, assembly GCA_013152435.1. NCBI lineage: Bacteria > Bacillati > Chloroflexota > Chloroflexota bacterium. Next base: position 58,053 of record JAADGJ010000120.1, read on the forward strand.
CGTGCAGGCATACATCGCACGCCGTGAGGCCGAGCTAGTCGAGCAGTTGATCACCACGGCGGCCAAAGGCGGGACCGCTGCGCTGGGATTGGCCGATACCCTGGGGGCGGTACACGCCGGCCAACTGCATCATCTCATCGTCGAGCAGGACTTCCGAGCCCCAGCGTATCGATGTGAGAATTGCGGCTACATGACGGTGGAGCAAACGGAGCGGTGCCCCTTCTGCGGCGGACCGCAGCATCATTTGCCCGATGCGGTGGACAACCTGATCCGCCACGCCATCAGCCAGGGCCTGGAAGTGACCATCGTGCGAGAGAACGACTCCTTGCGAGAGGCGGGACACATCGGAGCTCTGCTGCGCTATTAGCCGTCGCGATCGCGGCGCCATCCGGCGTGTGACGGAGAGGATCACATCGGAGTAGAGGGGTCCAAAGACGAATGGATAGCGATGGGAGCCGGGCTGTTCTGCTGTTCGGCTTTGTGCTGGCTTTAGCCTTATGCGCGGCCGCAGGGCTGGCGGCCGTGTCCGCTTTAGGTCTGTTCCAGCAACGCGCGGCTCCCACCGAGCCCATGCCGATCGCGACCACGCCCAGGGCCACTATCCCGGCGCCGACGACCATCGCGGCGCCTCCTCAAGCCACGGAGCCTCCTGCCCCTCCCACTCCGGAGCGCCCCGCCACGCCTACGCCCGTGGTCGTCGTGGTGCAACCGACCACCCAGCCGGCATCTCCCACGACGGCACCCACTCCTACGCCCACGCGGACGCCGACGCCCACACCCACCCGCACTCCCACCCCCACGATCACCCTGACCCCGACGAGTACGGCGACCCCCACCCCGTCCCCTTATGCGGGCCCCTACCGCGAGGGGAACGGGGTCGACCTGCACGCCAGACCCGCGCCCTTCCCCCCCTATCTGGACGGTACCCTCAACGAGTGGAATGCGGTGCAGGGACAGGATCTGAGCTATATCATCGGTGGCGCTCAGGCCTATGAGGGGATAGACGATATCGCCGGCACCGTGTATGCTCAATGGGACTCGGATCATCTATACCTGGCCGCGCGGGTCACCGACGACGTGCACGTACAAACCCAGCGCGGCGAGCGGATCAACCTGGGAGACGCGTTGATCATCTGGATCGATGCCGACCTCGCCGGGGATTTCGATACGGCGGTGGCCAACGACGATGACTATCAGATCGGCCTGTCTCCGGGCGACTTCGCCACCATCCCCCCTGAGGGGGTGATCTGGCGCCCTCAGCAACGCCCGGAGTGGAATCAGGCCATCACCGTCGGCGCCCAGCGGGACGGCAACGGGTACACGCTGGAGGCGTCCATCCCCTGGTCGGTGTTCGGGCGGAAGCCGAGCCCGGGGCAGGCGTTTGGATTTTCCGCCCAGCTGCTGGATAATGACACGCCAGGGTTCGAGGGGGTGGAGACCGTGCTCTCCGGGGCGCCGAAGCTGCGCCCTGGGGCGCCGACCACCTTCGGCAATCTGATCCTCGATGGACATTAGAGTTTCATTAGACCTGGTGGAAATTGTAGGGGGGGCCACGAGGCTCCATGGACATAGGACGCGAAACTAGAGGTGGAACGAACGAAGAGGGAATGAGATCGTCATGGCCTGGTCCTCAGAGCGACCTACGGAGCGGATCCGGCGTCGGTTGCAGCAGGAGAAGATCATCTGGGTTGCCACCGTGCGACCAAACGGGGCGCCCCATCTCACGCCGGTTTGGTTCGTGTGGGACGCGGAAAGCTTATACATCTGCATCAGCCCCTCCAGCCGCAAGGCCCGCAACCTGGCCGAGAATCCGCAGGTAGCCGTATCTCTGGAGGACGGGCGCAATGCTGTGATCGTCGAGGGCATGGCAACGCACGCCACGCCCGAGGAGCGGGAGCAGGTGGCTCCTCTGTTCCTGAGCAAGTACGACTGGAACATCCTGACGGACACCACCTACACCCTGCTCCTGAAGATCTCGCCGAGGAAATTCCTGGCCTGGGGCGACGATGACCAGGCATGAGAGAAATAGAGGTTATGAGAGATGATGCGATTTGACCGTTTCACGGAGCGCGCGCAGGATGCCGCGATGCGCGCATATGAGATCCTGCAGCGTTACCAGCACACACAGGTGGACACCGAGCATATGTTTCTGGCGCTGTTGGAACAGCCTGACGGGGTGATTCCACAGCTGCTGGAGAGGATGGACGTGCCGCCGGAAGGGGTACGAGCGCGGCTGGAGGAGGCCCTGAGCCACGGGCAACGGACGACCCCCGCCTTCACAGGGGCCGTCACCCAGGTATTCATCACGCCGCGGCTGAAGCGCGTGATCGATGTCGCGCAGGAGGAAGCCAAGCGGCTGCGCGACGAGTACATCTCCACCGAGCACATCTTCCTAGCTATCGCCAACGAGCGCAACACACCCTCTGCCAACATCCTGCGGGAGTTCGGCGTGACGCGGGAGCGGATCCTGCGCGCTATCGAGGAGGTGCGCGGCGGACAGCGGGTCACCGACCCGTCGGCGGAGAGCCGCTACCGCACGCTGGAGAAGTACAGCCGGGACCTCACGCAAATGGCCAGGGAGGGCAAGCTCGACCCGGTGATCGGGCGTGATGCCGAGATCCTGCGAGTCATCCAGATCCTCAGCCGCCGCACCAAGAACAACCCGGTGCTGATCGGCGAGGCGGGGGTGGGAAAGACCGCGATCGTCGAGGGCCTGGCGCAGAAGATCATCGCGGAGGACGTCCCAGAGAGCCTGATCGGCAAGCGGATCGTGTCCCTGGACCTGGGGGCGATGATCGCGGGGACCCGCTTCCGCGGCGAGTTCGAGGAGCGCCTGAAGTCGGCCATCGAGGAGATCCAACGGGCACAGGGGGAGATCATCCTCTTCATCGACGAGCTGCACACCGTGGTGGGGGCCGGCGCCGCCCAGGGGGCGATGGACGCATCCAACATGCTGAAACCCGCCCTGGCGCGAGGAGAGCTGCGATGCATCGGGGCGACGACGCCGGACGAATATCGCAAGCACATCGAGAAGGACAGCGCCTTAGAGCGCCGCTTCGCGCCGGTGTACGTGGAAGAGCCATCGGTAGAGGAGACCATCGAGATCCTGAAGGGTGTGCGGGACCGCTATGAGGCCCATCACAACGTCCGCTTCACAGACGAGGCGCTGGTGGCCGCGGCCCGTCTCTCCCATCGATACGTCACCGAGCGGCATCTGCCGGACAAGGCCATCGATCTGATGGACGAGGCCGCCGCCAAGCTCCGGGTCGCGTTAGACACGATGCCGCCGGAGCTGAAGGCGAAGCGCGTGGAGCTCCAGAAGCTCCAGGCCGAGGAGGAGGCCGCGTGGAACGCTCGGGACTACGAGAAGGCGGCCATCTACAAAGCCGAGCGGCTGAAGCTGGAGGAGGCCTACAACATCGAACGGGCGGCCTGGCGAGAGTCCAGCGGCCTGGACGACGTGGTCGACGCGGATGACATCGCCCAGGTGGTCGCCAGCTGGACCGGCATCCCGGTCGCGTCCTTGATGGAGACGGAGGCACAGAAGCTGCTGCGCATGGAGGAGGAGCTGGAGAAGCGCGTCATCGGCCAACGGGAGGCGATCGAGGCTATCTCAGATGCTATCCGGCGGGCGCGCTCGGGCCTGAAGGACCCCAAGCGCCCCATCGGCTCCTTCATCTTCCTGGGCTCCTCCGGGGTCGGCAAGACGGAGCTGGCCCGGGCGCTGGCGGAGTTCCTGTTCGATGACGAGGATGCCCTGGTGCGCATCGACATGAGCGAATACCGCGAGCAACACACGGTGAGCCGGCTCTTCGGTGCCCCGCCGGGCTACGTCGGCTACGAGGAAGGCGGACAACTCACGGAGGCGGTACGACGTCGCCCCTATCAGGTCGTGCTCTTCGATGAGATCGAGAAGGCACACCCAGAGGTGTGGAACGCGCTTCTCCAGGTGCTGGAGGACGGCCGCATGACCGACGGCCAAGGCCACGTGGTGGACTTTCGCAACACGGTCATTATCATGACCTCCAACATCGGCACCGACTATATCCGGTCCGGTGGCGCGTTGGGCTTCGTCAAAGGGGATCAGGGCGATGCCCAAGACCAAGAGCTGCGCCGGAAGATCGAACAGGGGCTGAAGCGCACGTTCCGGCCGGAGTTCCTGAACCGCGTGGATGAGGTCATCATCTTCAACACGCTCACCGTGGAAGACGTGAAGAAGATCGTCGATCTGCAAATGCGGGAGATCAGCGAGCGACTGGAGGAACAGGGGGTCACGCTGGAGCTGACGGACGAGGCGCGATCATGGCTGGCGAGCGTGGGCTTCGATCCGCAGTTCGGCGCCCGACCTCTGCGGCGCACGCTACAGCGCCACGTGGAGAGCCCGCTCTCCCGCCGCCTGCTGAAGGGCGAGTTCCAGCCGGGCGACACCATCACCGTGGACGTGGCCCAGGACGAGAACGGCGAGGAGCACCTGGTCTTCGAGCGCCGGCCGGGAGCGCCCATCGCCGTGGAGCTCCCCATCCAGCGTAAGGTGGAAGGATAACGACATATCCCAAAAGGCGACGGGGCCATCGATCCCCTCGCCAGCACGATCACGAACCATCAACAGGGCCGCAGTCTCTACTGCGGCCCTGTCGCGTGCACGGCTCAGACGGCAGCCAACGCCAACGCGATCCGGGCAGCGACGCGAGCGTTGTTCTCCAGCAGGGCCAAGTTGGCGCGCAACGCGTCGCCGCCACTCAACTCGGCGACCCGAGCCAGGAGGAAGGGGGTGAGATCCTTCCCCTGTATCTCCCGCTCCTCCGCCTCGGCCAGCGCCCTCTCTATGATGGGGGCGACCCGCTCCTGGGGCAGCTCCGCCTCCCGCGGGACGGGGACAACGACCAGCATTCCTCCCGGCAGGCCAAGCTCGCGCTGCGCACGGAATAGCGAGGCGACCTGCTCCGGCGTGTCCACCCGCTGATCCACCGGCAGTCCCGAGGTACGAGAGTAAAAGGCGGGGAACTCGTCCGTCTGATACCCGATGACGGGAACCCCTTTCGTCTCCAGCACCTCCAGGGTGAGGGGCAGGTCCAGGATAGCCTTGGCGCCAGCACACACGACGCACACCGGCGTCTGCGCCAGTTCCTCCAGGTCGGCGGAGACATCGAACGGGTGGCCTCGATGAACGCCTCCGATGCCGCCCGTGGCGAAGACGCGAATGCCGGCCCGCGCAGCCAGATACATGGTAGCCGCCACCGTGGTCGCCCCATCCTGGCCCATCGCGATCGCGATGGGGAGATCCCGCCGGCTCACCTTACGCACACCTTGTGCGCGTGCCAGATGCTCCAGCTCCTCATCGGATAACCCGACGCGCACCCGGCCGGCGATGATCCCAATGGTCCTCGGGACAGCCCCCTCCTCGGTGATGATCTGCTCCAGCCGCCGGGCGAGGCTCAGATTGTGAGGCCACGGCAGCCCATGCGAGATGACCGTGGACTCCAGGGCTACAGGACTTTGCTGGCTTTCCCTTTCCACTGCGGCTGAAGAAAATCCCACTTGACAAATCACCCCTGCGCGGTTATACTTGGAATAGAACAAATTTTCTATTGGGCTCACCCAGGCGCGTCTGCGGCTTGGGTATCTTTCTCACGCGCTTGAAGGCTTCCTTAAAAGAGCCCTTCGCGTCTTCCTCAGGGCCTACGATCGATGTCGTCGGCTGTTTCACAAAGTCTCCGCACGCGTGAACACACCGCCCCGTGTTCATCCACCGGCTCAGCGCAGAGCCGCGGCCGACTCCCAAGAACTGGATTAGGAATATAGGGCCTTTTCAAAGTCTAACGTCCATATTGGCATACATGGCGCTTGCAGGGACGAGGCAAGGTGTTGTGTCTGTATACGCATCTTCTCGGTTTCTCCCAGCACACGACGTGACCAGACGTACCCCACCCCCCTGTCGTCCCCCCTCCCCAATCCGCTTCGCTGGGAGGGGGGACCTGGGAGTGGGTGGTGGCGGC